>NYWX01000023.1 GCA_002685275.1 Gammaproteobacteria bacterium | reverse complement strand
TTATTATGAATTGCACGATGGACTATAGTTCACTTCAGGAGGCTGGCTCATCATTTGGTACAGGTGCTGTGATAGTTATGGATGATTCAACTTGCATGGTAAGGGTTTTACAAAGAATATCTCAATTCTATATGGCTGAGTCATGTGGACAGTGCACTCCTTGCAGGGAAGGGACCGGCTGGCTTTATCGCATGTTAACCAGAATTATAGAAGGTAAAGGAGAAGAAGCCGATCTTGAGAAGCTTGTTGATGTAGCAAATAAAATTGAGGGTCATACAATTTGCGCATTGGGAGATGCTGCGGCTTGGCCAGGACAAAGTTTCTTAAATCATTATTATCATGAATTTGAATATATGGTTAGAAATAATGGCCAAAAAATTCCTGATAATCATAGCGAGGTTGCTGCATAGATCTCATGAGTGATGATATTGTAAATATTGAAGTTGATGGAAAAGCTGTCGAAGCTAAAAAAGGTCAAATGGTTATTGAAGTAACCGACAATATTGGTGCTTATGTCCCCAGATTTTGTTATCACAAAAAATTAAGCATCGCTGCAAATTGTCGAATGTGCCTTGTTGATATTGAGGGTGCACCAAAACCTATTCCTGCTTGCGCACAGCCAATTAATGATGGTATGAAGATTTTTACCAAGTCACCTCGAGCAATCGCAGCTCAAAAAGCAACTATGGAGTTTTTATTAATTAACCATCCACTAGATTGCCCAATTTGTGATCAAGGCGGTGAGTGCGAACTACAAGATTTAGCAATGGGTTATGGGCGAGACGTTTCTAGATACAATGATCGTAAGCGAGTAGTCCAAGATAAAAATATTGGCCCTTTAGTTTCTACTGACATGACTCGCTGCATTCATTGCACTCGCTGTGTGCGATTTGGTGAGGAAGTACAAGGCTATCCGCAGCTTGGTACGGTTGGTCGAGGTGAAGATGTTAAAATTTCAACTTATGTTGAACAAAATGTTGATCATGAGTTATCCGCAAACATTATAGATTTATGTCCTGTTGGTGCTTTAAATAATAAACCTTATCGATACAGTGCTCGTGCCTGGGAAATGACTCAACTTCCAACTATTTCACCACATGATTGCACTGGGACAAACCTTTATGCTCATGTTCTGCGTGGTGCTATTAAACGCGTTGTGCCGCGTGATAATGAATCAATCAATGAAGCATGGATACCAGATCGTGATCGTTTTAGCTATGAGGCAATTTATAGTTCTGACAGACTTTTGACACCTAAAATTAAGAGTAATGGCGTATGGTCAGAACTAGAATGGACTGATGCTCTCTCATTGATTGCCAATACTTTAAATTCTGCTGATAGTAATAAGGTAGGTTTAATTTCATCTTCTACATCTACTGTTGAAGAAAGTTTTTTGCTTTCAAAAATAGCGGAATGCTTAGGTACTGCAAATATTGACCATCGTATAAAAAGAAGAGATACGTCGGATCAAGATAATGATCCAATCTTTGAAACTCTTGGTACTGATATTGCATCAATTGAAAAGCAAGATTCCATCTTAATTGTTGGTTCTAATGTAAGAAGTGAAGCACCTATACTTGCTCACAGGATTCGCAAAGCCGCAGTTAATGGCGCTATTATAAATTTTGCAAATACAAAAAAGCATGAATATTTTTTTGATATTGCTGATTATATTTTTGGTGCTGGTTTGGTTGAGCTACTGTCGGGAATTGCTGTTGCTTCAAAAGTAAATTCTGACGCTGTTGCTATTTTATGTGAAGGAATAAAACCAAAAGATGCTCATTACCGTATTGCTAGCTCATTGAAAAATGCTAAAAATGCAATGGTTTTGCTAGGTTGTATTGCTGGAAGTCACGCAGCTTATTCTGCCGTTCGTGCACTTGCTAGCGCCATTTCAGAAAAAACTGGAGCCACATTAGGATTTATAACAAGTGGTCCAAATTCATCTGGTGCCTCTCTTGCGGGTGCTTTGCCACATAGAGAAATCGGTGGAGTTAAGCGCAAAAATTCAGGAATGAATGTCTCTGAAATGCTTACGGAGTCTCTTGATGCTTTGGTCCTCGTCAATGTGGAGCCTGACAATGATATATATGCCACAGAAGATGTTCTAAACAAAGTTGCTAAACAAAAGTTTGTTGTTGCGCTTACACCTTTTGCATCGGAGGCCTTACTTGAAGCAGCTGATTTATTGTTACCTATTGGCACTTTTGCAGAAACATCAGGAACTTTTATAAATATTGCAGGAACTTGGCAAAGCTTTAATGGAGTCGCCAGTCCAGTTGGCGAATCAAGGCCCTGCTGGAAAGTTCTAAGGGTTCTTGGAAATCTTCTTAATGCAGAAGGTTTTGATTATGAGGCTAGCGAAGAGATTCTAAAAGAATTTAAGACAAAGGTAGAAAAGATTGCATCAGGTCAATACTCAGTCTCTGGTCAATTATTCAAACCAAATGGCAAAGACTCTCCTAAAGATGAAATAGATATTCCATTGTATTCAGTCGATAGTCTTGTGAGACGAGCCAGTGCTTTGCAAAAAACTTTGTCTGCAAAAAATGCAAATGGTAATAAGTAATGTTAAATGCCGTACCTGATTTCTTAAATTCTAGGCTTGATTGGTTGTTAGGTGCTTTCTATACATTGCCAGATTGGTCTCAGTACCTGCTTATTACAACATCGAAAATAATTTTTGTAATGATTGCGGTCATTCTAATTGTAGCTTTTTCAACTTTTTTTGAGCGTAAAGTCATCGGTAGCATGCAAGGTAGGGTTGGTCCAAATAGAGTTGGTCCATTGGGGTTAGGCCAACCATTTGCTGATGTAATTAAATTATTGATTAAAGAAGTTATAATTCCATCACAGTCAAATAAATTTCTATTTGTTATTGCACCGTTGTTATCTTTGATCCCCGCACTTGCAGCTTGGGCAGTTATTCCACTGAATAATTGGTATGTAATAGCTGATATCAATGCCGGCCTTTTATATGTTTTAGCGCTTACTTCTATTGGAGTTTATGGGGTTATTCTCGCTGGCTGGGCAACAAATTCCAAATACGCATTATTAGGCGCTATGCGCTCTGCAGCTCAAATTGTTGCTTATGAAATTGCGATGGGTTTTACTTTGGTAGGTGTAGTGATGGCCGGCGGAAGCTTAAATCTTGGTGATTTAGTTTCAGCACAGGCAGGCGGTATGAGTAATTGGTTCTTTTTACCTTTATTTCCATTGTTTATAATTTATTGGATATCAGGAGTAGCAGAAACTAATCGTGCTCCATTTGATGTAGCTGAAGGTGAGTCTGAGATTGTTGCTGGTTTTCATGTAGAATATTCTGGTGTTGCTTTTGCTGTATTTTTCTTAGCTGAGTATGCCAATATGGCATTGATTGCAACTTTGACTTCAATATTCTTTCTTGGCGGCTGGGCCTCTCCATTTGAAGGTTGGGTTTTTCTTAGTAATTTTACTTGGCTCTCATGGTTAACTATTGGCGGTCTTCCATGGCTATTTATAAAAATGTGTTTTTTTATGTATATATTTTTTTGGTTTAGAGCAACATTCCCAAGATATCGTTATGACCAAATTATGCGACTAGGTTGGAAGGTTTTTATTCCTGTGACCATCGTTTGGATAGGTGTTGAAATGCTTATGGCTTGGTTTCAGGTTGGGCCATGGTCTGAACTAGGTATTTAAAATGATCAATAGAATAATAAGCTACATTAAAACATTTGCTTTATGGGAGTTACTCAAGGGCTTATCAGTTACGCAGCGTCAATTTTTTAAAAAGAGTGTTACATTAGAGTATCCCGAAGAAAAAACGCCTCAATCTCATCGTTTTCGCGGATTGCATGCATTGAGAAGATACCCAAATGGTGAGGAACGTTGCATTGCTTGCAAACTTTGTGAGGCAGTTTGTCCAGCTTTAGCAATTACAATTGAATCCTCTGCTAGTGATGATGGAACCAGAAGAACGTCACGCTATGATATTGATCTTTTTAAATGTATTTATTGTGGTTTATGCGAAGAAGCCTGTCCTGTAGACGCAATAGTCGAAACTCGTATTCATGAATATCATATGGAACAGCCCGGTGAAAACATTATGACGAAAGATAAGTTATTGGCTATCGGCGATAAATATGATGCCATGATTTCTGCTGATAAAGCAGCTGATGCAAAATACCGATAGGGCAAAATAATGCTCCATAATGTTCTATTTTATATGTTTTCGATATTTATGCTTGGCGGTGCTGCAGGCGTTGTTTTTTCTCGTAATCCTGTTCACTCTGTAATGTTTCTTGTATTTACTTTCTTCCAAAGTGCTCTTTTATGGTTAATGGCTGAAGCTGAGTTTTTAGCAATAGTATTGGTGTTAGTTTATGTTGGTGCAGTCATGGTTTTGTTTTTATTTATTGTGATGATGCTTGATGTAAATATCGAAGCTGCAAAGCGAAGTTTAGTAAGATATTCATGGGTCGGGATTGGTATTGCATTATTAATGGCTATCGAGCTAATCCAGTTCATATGGTTACAAAGTTCAACAATTTTGAACGTTGGAAATTTTTCAGTTTTACCTGATAATTATAGCAATACAAAAGCTCTTGGAGCTGTTCTCTATACAAAATATTTTTATGCATTTGAAATAGCAGCTGTAATATTATTATTAGCCATTATCGCAGCAATTACTTTGACAATGAGAAAACGCCCTGGACTTAAGGTGCAAAATGTTGCCGCACAAGTTGCTGTTCGTGCAAAAGATCGTGTTCGAATTGTAAAAATGAATCCGGAAAAGAATAATGATCGGTCTTGAGCATTACCTGACTCTTGCAGCAATGCTATTTGTTTTGAGTATAGCTGGAATAATTATCAATCGAAGAAATTTAATTCTTTTATTGATGTGTATTGAATTAATGTTGCTTGCAGTAAATTTTAATTTTATTGCTTTTTCACGTTACCTCGGTGATGAAGTAGGGCAGATATTTGTCTTTTTTATACTTACTGTAGCTGCGGCTGAAGCAGCCATCGGCTTAGCAATTTTAGTTGTTTTATTTCGTAATAAGCGCTCAATAGCTGTTAAAGAATTAAATACCTTGAAGGGTTAGTATGTATAACTATTACCTAATAATTATCCTGTCACCACTCATCGCGTCAATTATCACTGGTTTAGCTGGAAAGATAATTGGTAGAAAAATTTCTCAGTGGCTAGCTATTTTTGGAGTGGGACTTTCTTTTTTATTATCTTCATTAGTTCTTAAAAATTTTTTACACGGCACTGCCTCCGAAAACATAACATTATATATTTGGGCTATTACAGATAATTTGCAAATGGAAATTGGACTACTCGTAGATCGTTTAACTGCACTTATGATGTGTATAGTAACTTTTGTATCCTTGATGGTTCATATCTATACCATAGGCTATATGAAAGAAGATCCCGGATATCAGAGGTTTTTTAGTTATATCTCACTATTTACTTTCGCAATGCTGATGTTAGTGATGGCCAATAATTTTTTACAATTATTTTTTGGTTGGGAGGCGGTAGGATTGGTTTCCTATCTTCTAATTGGATTTTGGTTTAATAAAGAAACAGCTATATTTGCAAATTTAAAAGCATTTCTTGTTAATCGTGTCGGTGATTTTGGTTTTTTGCTCGGTATAGCAGGCATTGTGATGGTTACAGGCTCTCTAGATTATGCAACAGTATTCAACCAAGCAAATGTTATAGCAGAACAAAATATCGAAGTCTTTGAGGGCATACCTTGGAACATGATGACTTTGATTTGTATATTATTATTCATTGGAGCAATGGGAAAATCAGCACAAGCTCCATTACATGTTTGGTTACCAGACTCAATGGAGGGTCCTACTCCAATATCTGCATTAATTCATGCTGCAACAATGGTAACAGCTGGTATCTTCATGGTGGCACGCATGTCGCCATTATTTGAGCTATCAGAAACAGCGCTTGGCTTTATAATTGTAATAGGCTCTTTTACTGCATTCTTTATGGGTCTTCTTGGCATCATTCAAAACGACATAAAACGCGTAGTTGCCTACTCAACGCTCTCTCAATTAGGTTATATGACGGTTGCTTTAGGTGCTTCAGCTTACAGTGCTGCTATCTTTCATCTTATGACGCACGCATTCTTTAAGGCTCTCTTATTTCTTGCCGCGGGGTCCGTTATTGTTGCAATGCATCATGAACAAGATATTAGGAAAATGGGCGGCATCAAAAAATATATGCCAATTACTTATTGGACATCATTGATAGGTACACTTGCTTTGATTGGCTTTCCTGGAACCAGCGGTTTTTTTTCCAAAGATCTTTTAATCGAGGCAGTAAAGGGTTCCCATTGGCAGGGACAAGGTATTATATATTGGATTGCTTATTTAAGTGTTTTATTGGGTGTTTTTATAACTGCGCTATATTCATTTCGAATGTTTTTTCTAGTTTTCCACGGCAAGGAACGAATGAAAGAAAAATCACATCTTCATGAATCACCTATTTCAGTTACCCTGCCATTAATTCTTTTAGCTATACCTTCACTTATTCTTGGTTGGATTACAGTCAGCCCCTTACTTTTTGGTGAATTTTTTAACAATGTAATTTTTGTAAGTAGCTCTAAAGATGTATTAGCTCAAATTGGAAATAATTGGTACGGAAGTCTAGCGCTTTTCTTGCATTCGATTAAAACTTTAATATTTTGGCTTGCGGCTAGTGGTGTATTCTTAGCATGGTACTTATACATCAGACGACCTGATTTACCAGAAAGAATAAAGAAAAGATATCTTAGTATTTATAATTTATTAGATAGAAAATATTATTTTGATGATTTATGGATCAAGGGTTTTGCTGGCGGAGGTAGAGCGTTTGGTCAGTCGCTTTGGAAAAAAATAGATCAAAATATCATTGATGATATTTTAGTAAATGGCACCTCTAGGATGGTTTTGTTTTTAGCTAACACGGTGCGACAGATCCAAACTGGATACTTATACACTAATGCTTTTGCAATGATTATTGGTTTGACTATCCTTTTGGGTTGGTTGATCTGGTTCCGTTAGTAAATAATCATGGACATTTTATCTAATTTACTAAGCATTTTAATTTGGCTGCCAATCATTGGAGGCTTCATGCTTGTTGCCATAGGAGATGATAATAATCCTGGATCATTTCGCGCAACCATGATGAAAGTTACAGCATTATTTATTTCTTTAATAAATCTTTTTTTAAGTATTGGCCTTTATGTAAACTTTGATAATAGTGTTTCTGAAATGCAATTTGTCGAGAAAGTTCAGTGGATTGATTCTCTTAATGCTTTCTACTTTTTAGGTATAGATGGCATATCAGCACCACTTATTTTATTAACAACTTTTATTACTCCACTAGTCGTTATATCTAGTTGGGAGGTTATAAAAAAACGACCAGCGCATTATTTTTCAGCGTTTTTAATTCTTGAAGGTTTAATGATCGGTGTTTTTTCAGCACTAGATGCATTGCTTTTTTATGTTTTTTGGGAATCTATGCTAATTCCGATGTTTTTGATTATCGGTATATGGGGCGGTGCAAAACGAGTCTACGCAACATTAAAATTTTTCTTATACACTTTTCTTGGCTCAGTCTTAATGTTGATAGCTTTTATTTATTTGTACATTCAGACCAATAATTTCGATTTGCTAGATTTCATGAAAGTTCCATTATCGCTGGAAGTTCAAAAGTATATATTCGTTGCTTTCCTTTTGGCATTTGCTGTCAAAGTCCCTATGTGGCCTGCTCATACTTGGTTGCCAGATGCTCATGTTGAAGCCCCTACTGGCGGTTCAGTAATATTAGCAGCGATTATGTTAAAGATGGGCGGTTATGGTTTTATTCGTCTTTCTTTACCTATAGTTCCAGATGGAAGTGAGTATTTCTCTAATATGATGATTATATTGTCATTGATTGCAATTGTTTATATTGGATTTGTTGCACTTGCCCAAAAGGACATGAAAAAATTAATTGCCTATTCATCAATAGCACATATGGGTTTTGTGACACTTGGGTTTTTTATATTTTGGTCATTTGATTCTGGTATGGGTTCTGGCCTAGGAGTTGTCGGTGCTATGATTCAGATGATTTCCCATGGCTTGATATCTGGTGCAATGTTTATTTGTGTCGGTGTTTTATATGATCGCATGCATAGCCGAAATATATCTGATTACGGTGGTGTAGCAAATAAAATGCCAATTTATGCAGCTTTCATGGTTTTATTTGCAATGGCTAATGCCGGTTTACCGGGTACATCCGGTTTTGTTGGTGAATTTATGGTCATTCTAGCAAGCTTTAAAGCAAACTTTTGGTATGCTTTTTTTAGTGCTGCTACATTAATTTTAAGTGCTGCCTATACATTATGGATGGTAAAACGTGTAATTTATGGTGAGGTTCTAAATGATAAAGTTGCTGCTTTGCAAGATGTAAACGCCCGTGAGTTTTTTGTTCTTGCTGTGCTTGGCTTGAGTGTTCTTATGATGGGTTTGTGGCCTATGCCTCTCGTAGAAATGATGAACTCTACGATTGATCAATTAATAGAACAGATTCAGCAAACTAAGATTAAATAGGTCAGATTATGAATGAAGTTAACTATATTGCTGCAGCACCAGAAATTACTCTCTTAGGGTTAATCTGCTTTGTTTTGATTGCTGATTTGTTCATTGATGATGATAACCGCATTAGAACTTTTTGGATTAGCTTAATTGCGCTTACTATTACAACTTTAGTTATAATTATCTCTGCAACTGACGGGCGGACACTTACTTTTAACGATAGTTATGTTAGCGATCATCTATCAAAAGTCCTCAAATTATCGGCTGTTATTTTTGTAGGAATTGCATTTACATACTCAAGAAATTACTTGCGAGTGCATGAGATTCATAAAGGAGAATTTTACCTGCTTGGATTAATAGGCTTACTGGGAATGATGATTATGATTTCATCTAACAGTATGTTGATAATGTATTTAGGATTGGAGACTCTTTCGTTATCTATGTACACACTTGTTGCTATTGATAGAAATAACGTTACTTCAGCAGAATCTGCAATGAAGTACTTTATATTGGGCGCTATTGCGTCTGGTTGTTTGTTGTATGGAATATCATGGATATATGGTGTCACAGGTAGTTTAAATTTTAATGAAATATCTTTAAATATTTCATCTAATCCGGCATTAAATAGTTTACCTTTATGGTTTGGTTTATCTTTTTTAATAGTTGGAATTGGCTTCAAGTTTGGAGCTGTTCCATTCCACATGTGGCTACCTGATGTTTATCAAGGCTCGAGAACACCTGTAACACTGTATTTAGCAACTGCTCCAAAATTTGCCGCAATAGCACTCTTCTTGCGGTTTTTAGTAGATGGATTAGGCAGCCTTCATGATACATGGATGACTATGATTATGGTCATCGCGGTGCTTTCGTTATTGGTTGGTAATTTCGTTGCTATTGCTCAAAAAAATATAAAGCGAATGTTGGGCTACTCAACAATTGCTCAAGTAGGTTTTATTTTGCTTGCCTTGTTAACTGGAACAGAGCAGGGATATTCTGTTGCTATATTTTATACACTCACTTATGTTTTAGCAGCTTCTGGAGCATTCGGAATGATTATACTTTTAAGTCGAAGAGGTTATGAAGCTGAGAATTTATCTGACTTCAAAGGGTTGAATTCTCGAAACCCTTGGTTTGCTCTGATGATGTTGTTTTTAATGTTTAGTATGGCAGGTGTTCCACCTTTTGTTGGTTTTTGTGCAAAGCTAAATGTAATAAATATAGTTAT
>NYWX01000022.1 GCA_002685275.1 Gammaproteobacteria bacterium | reverse complement strand
TGGTTAAAAGAAAGAAAAAGATCCACTAAGAGTTCCCTTTTGTTTCAAGGTGGTTGGTTTTTGTATTTAGGTTATGAGCTTGCATCAGAGATAGAACCATCACTGAATTTACATAAAGACCATTTATTGCCTACAGCTTTTGCAGTTCGTTGCACAGCTGGCATTATTTATGATCATTTAAAAAAAGAATGCATCTTTGTGAGTGAAAATAATTGTGAAAAAACTAAATCTTTTTTGAAAAATGATTTAAAAAAGATTGCTTCAACTTCTGGGGCAACCAATATAATCAATAAAGATTTGATAGAAGATATGCCAATTAATTATATTAATATGGTAAGTAAAGCAAAGAAACACATTAAAGAAGGCCATATATATCAAGCAAATTTATCTCGAAATTGGAATATTCAAGTTGCCCCTGAAGTAACAGCAAACATGATTTATGAAAAATTATGCATAACAAATCCTGCCCCATTCGCAGGTATTGCTCATTGGAATGACTCATCAATTATTTCATCTTCTCCAGAGCGACTTATTAAGATTAAAGAGGGTAAAATTTCTACGCGCCCTATTGCAGGTACTCGAAGGCGAAGCTGTGATATCCAAGTTGATAGCAATTTATCAGATGAGTTGTTTACTCACCCAAAAGAATCCGCAGAACACATTATGCTTGTTGATCTTGAAAGAAATGATTTAGGCCGAGTTTGTTTACCAGGCAGTGTGAGAGTAGATGAAATGATGACACTAGAAAGCTATGCACATGTTCATCATATTGTTTCAAATATTAAAGGTCGCTTAAAAAAAGAGATTACTCCCGGAGATTCAATTGCTGCCGTCTTTCCAGGAGGTACAATTACCGGATGCCCAAAAATTAGATGTATGCAAATTATAAATGAATTAGAACTTTCAGCTAGAGGGGCTTATACAGGATCCTTTGGCTACCTTAATCTTGATGGTAGCTTGGATTTAAATATTCTAATTCGTACAATGGTAAAGCATAAAAATGAAGTTATATTTCGAGCTGGTGCCGGTATTGTTGCAGAATCTGCTCCACGAGCAGAGCTTAATGAAACACGAGCTAAGGCAAAAGGCTTGCTAAAAGTTTTCAAAAATGTCTAATTGGTATTCAAATAATAAGAATTTTAAAAATATTTCACTTGAAGATCGAGGTCTCCTCTATGGAGATGGTCTTTTTGAAACGATCGCCATACGCGATGGTAAATTACGTTTATGGGAATATCATTTATCAAGACTCATCAGAGGGTGTGAGGTATTAAGTTTAAAAACTCCATCGAAAAAATATTTGCATGACAAGGTAATGAATGCCTTTCATGAAAGTAAGTTAGAGCAATCTTCTGCAATTGCGAAAATTATTATTACAGCAGGTAAAAGTAAGCGTGGATATGGTCGAAATAAAAATACTGTTCCATCAGAGTTTTTTTCCATCTATCCTGCAATAAAGATCAGAGAATCAGATTATAAGAACGGAATAGAGCTAACTCTTTGCAAAACAAGACTTGCTGTTAACTCTATTACGGCAGGTTTGAAAACACTCAATCGTTTAGAACAGGTTTTAGCAAAGATCGAGTTTGAAGGTACGCATTTCTTTGAAGGGCTAACCATGGATTCAGAAGATAATATTATTTGTGGAACAATGAGTAATATCTTCTTTATTAAAGGGGAGGGCTTGTATACGCCTTGCTTAAAAAGATGTGGTGTTAAAGGTGTGATGCGAAAACATCTTCTTGTTAGTTTAAAGAAAGCAAACATTGATGTGAATATTCAGCCAATTAAAATCACTGATATGGAGTATTTTGATGAGATTTTTATTACAAATAGTCAATTTGGAATCTTGCCGGTTAATCAATGCAATGAAATTAAATGGAATTCATCAAAAAAAACACAGAAAATAATGTCGATAATGGCATTGAATAACATAATAGAATGCTCTTTGTGAGTCGATCAACAAAAATAATTTCATTAATGCTTGGGGTTATAGCTTTAAGTATATTGATTCTTAATCTTCAGGTTTATAGTTTTATGAATAAACCAATAAACATTGAAAGTGAAAGTGTTTCTTTTGAAATAGCCAATGGCTCATCTTTTAATTTTATATCCAATCAATTGATCAAAAAAAATATTATTAATAATGATCTTTGGTTAAAAATGTACGTGAGATTTTTTAGTCTTGCAGGTCAAATACAAGCTGGTGATTATTTAATTGAAGCACATTCAACACCAAAATCCATATTGCAACAATTTATAAGTGGCAGAGTAAAGTTATACTCTTTCACTCTAATTGAGGGCTGGAATGCTCGAGAATCCTTAAATGCATTGCAAGCAAATAAGGCTGTCAAAGCAACTATATCTGAAGATGAATGGCCTAATTTTTTAAAGTCACTAGGATCTAAAAGATTACATCCTGAAGGCCTTTTTTTACCCGAAACTTATAATTTTTCGCGTAACACCTCTGATCGAGAAATATTAAGGCTGGCATATAAACTAATGAAATCGACTTTGGAGGCAGAATGGGCAACACGAACAGTAAATACCCATATTAAAAACGAATATGAAGCGCTGATACTTGCATCAATTGTAGAGAAGGAAACCGCAAGATCAGATGAAAGAGCAAAGATTGCTGGTGTCTTTCTAAACCGGCTTGAAAAACGCATGAGATTACAGACTGACCCAACAGTTATTTATGGCATGGGCACGACTTTTGATGGAAATTTAACGCGAATTAATTTAAAGACAGATACTCCCTATAACACTTATACTAGATTAGGTCTTCCGCCAACACCTATATCAATGCCAGGAAAGGCGGCAATTAGGGCTGTTTTACAACCGAATTTGAGTGAATACCTTTATTTTGTTGCTACAGGAATTGAAGATGGAAGTCATACATTTTCAAAAAATAAAAAAGAACACGATATTGCTGTTTTAGAGTATTTATCACGTATAAATAAAAAAAAGAAATTTAGGAAAATAAATTGAAAAAAGGAATATTTATTTCTTTAGAGGGCATTGAAGGTGCTGGTAAGTCAAGCAATGCTATATTTATAGAAGAATATTTAAAAAGAACTCAAATTGACGTTACTACAACGCGTGAACCTGGAGGCACAAAGGTTGCTGAAAAAATACGCACAATTTTAAAAGAAAACAGTGACGAAAAAATTAATGAATTATCTGAATTATTAATGATTTTCTCAGCACGTTCTCAAAATGTAAGAAACGTCATTGCTCCAGCATTAAATTCTGGAAATTGGGTCATTTGTGATCGTTTTACCGATTCTACGAGAGCATATCAAGGTGGGGGCCGCGGTCTATCTATGAAAATTATTGATGAGCTTGCAGCTTCGGTTCATGGCGATGTAAATCCAGATTACACCTTTCTTTTTGATGCACCAGTTGACGTATGCATGACTCGAGTAAATAAAAGAGGAAAGCTCGATCGATTTGAAAGTGAAAATTATGATTTTTTTGAAAGGGTTCGTAGATACTACCTTGAGCTAGCAGGTTCTAGAACAGATCAATTTATCGTTATAGATACCAATCAAACTTTTTCTGAAGTGCAACAAAGTATTGAGGCGGAAATTAAAAAAATTATTTCAGATAATTGACATAAAAAAAGTAATATAAGTAACTAATATATGGAATTATTTTGGCTTAAAAAATTTGCAGAAGAATGGTTAAAAACTATTTCTCAGAATCGATTACCTCATGCTGTATTACTAATAGGTAAGAAAGGTGTTGGAAAACGCGCAGCCGCTTCATGGATTTCAAGGCTAAAACTTAATATAGATTCAAGTGCTAAAGTACCTGTTTTCCCAATAATTGAATTTGAGCACCCTGATCTGCATTCTATATCACCTATAGAGGATGGTAAGTCTATTGGTATTGACCAGATACGCTCTTTAGAGAAGGGCCTTAATCTTACAAGCCATGGAAGCTCCGGTAAGGTGGCAATAATTGAACCAGCTAATAATATGACAGTGAATGCAGCTAATGGTTTACTTAAATTATTGGAAGAACCGACAAACAATACACTTTTGGTGCTTGTTTCAGATGTTTTGGGAAAATTGCCTGCAACAATCTTAAGTAGATGTCATCAAATGAATATTTTGATACCTCCTAAAGACCTGTCAATTAAGTGGCTAAATGATTACGAAACTAATGCAAACTACATGGATGCATTAAAGATTTCTGGCGGCGCACCTTTGAGTGCTATTGATGCTATTGAAAAGATTGAAACCACTAAATGGATGCTAAAAGACCTTCAGATGCTTGAAACAAAAAGAGTATCAGCCATTGAGGTTTCTGCAAGGTGGTCTAAATTAGAAGTAAATTTTGTTTTAAATTTCATGTCCCAACAGGTAATGCAAATAATAAAAGAAAAGATGATTGGCAATAATATTAATAGTGAATCTTATACGGATAATTCATTTCTTGATCGAACCCAGAGAAGAGATTTGTTTTGTTATTTAGATAATATAAACCAATTAAGCAATAAATCAGCTGGTTCATATAATATTCAGCTTACATTTGATAGTTTATTGATAGATTGGGCTAATAATCTATCAGGTTATAGTTCGTTCCCGTCTGCAGATGGGATGGACCTAATGTTAAATAATTATTAGATGATTATTCAGATAAAAGATTAATAATTGAGATACTAAAACTGCATAAGTGTTGCTTGGGTAATTACATTATTCAATGTGCGATCAATTTTCTGACTGCACATGCTTTACATAGTTATTCCTTCAAAATGAGTAAATTTTTTTATCTTTATGTCACTTTTAACAGACAGCGATTATCATTAAATGTATATTTAACATATTATTTTGACTAGGGTCACTTTATGCAACGTGTAAAAGCAAAATTAATAATTTGTTTGGGTTTGTTCTTATCTTGTTTATCTTTTTCCAGCTTGAGTAATGCTCAAAACTTAGATGAAGCGAAGGCTGCCTGTAATGATTTAACCGCCGCAAACCGTGAAATGGCAAAAGCGGCGGGTTATGATATTGATAACTTATGCAACAGTCTAAAATCAGTGGATTCTGGCGTTACTAAGGTGGATGAAACCCCTTTGCCTCAAACTGGAAGAGAAACAGTCTCCAGTGAAGATAGTAACTTTTTAAAAGAACCAACCATAGGTGTGCAACAAAAAGAAGCTATAAGACCCTTTGGGTATGATATTTTTGCCAATATGCCAGGTTCTTTTTCGGCACCCACAAATATCGCGGTACCTCCTAATTACTTGCTCGGCCCCGGTGATGAATTAGCCGTTATTTTTTATGGAAAGTTAAACCAGTCCTCAGTTGTTAAGATTAATCGAGATGGTTTGGTGGATTTTCCTGAGTTGGGGCCAATGGTTGTAGCTGGGCTAACTTTTTCTGAAGCGGAGAATATGCTTCAGAAGCAAATTGAATCGCAGGTAATTGGTACAAAAGCCAGTATTAGCATGGGTACACTGCGTTCAATGCAAGTATTTGTTCTAGGTGAAGCCTTTAAGCCGGGTGCATACTTAGTGTCATCGTTATCCACAGTGACTCATGCACTCATAAGCGCAGGTGGTGTTAGTGATATTGCCTCATTAAGAAATATTCAGCTAAAGCGGGCAGGCAAGATAGTTGCTACGCTCGATTTATATGACCTTCTTTTATCTGGCGAAGTAAAAGATGATCTAAGATTACAGGCTGCAGATGTTATTTTTATCCCCACAATAGGTAAAACGGTGTCTGTTGGTGGTGAGGTCATTAGGCCTGCAATTTATGAGCTAAATACTGAAAAAACAGTTCAAGAGGTTCTCTCTCTTGCGGGCGGTCTTTCTCCCAAGGCATTCGCGAAAAGTGCAAAAATCGAGCGAGTAGGCTTTGATGGATTTATGACAGTGGTCAACATTGATGCATCCAGTAAACAGGGCAAGCGAACTAATATTAAAAGCGGTGATGTATTAATTGTCGATTCAGTTGTCAAAGATAAAATTGATACCGTCATTGTTGATGGATTTATTCATTATACGATAGAACAAAAATGGACTGATGGTTTAACGTTATCTGATCTGGTTTACAGTAAAGATCAATTCCCATCACAGCTGGATCTTAACTATGGTTTGATTGTTAGAGAGGCCAAGCAATTGGACGAATTGGAGGTGTTATCCTTTAAGCCCAAAGATCTTCTAAGTCAATCTACCCAATCTACCCAATCTGAACCCATTGAACTTTTCCCTCGAGATCAGGTGTTTTTCTTTTCAAAAGCAAACGATTCAAGAAAGGCAATTATTGAGCCGCTAACTTCACGTTTGTCTTCACAGGCGTTGTTAGATCAGCCAGCACAATTAATCGAGATTAATGGGGCGGTCAAGTTTCCAGGAACGTATCCATTAACCGCTGAAATGAGTGTTAAAGATTTGATAAATGCCGCTGGGGGCTTAAATGAGTCTGCTTACTTGGGAAAAATCGAGATTAATCGACAAGATCATTCAAACCCAGAGCAATCTGTGTCGGAAACAATCAATACGGTTATTGCAGGTCATATATTACTTCAGCGTCAGGATTCTGTGCTCGTTAGAGCAACGCCAAACTATTTTACGAAAAATTCTATTAGCCTGATGGGTGAGATTATGTTTCCAGGGGAATATTATTTTTCAAAGGGCGAGAGTCTTTTATCGGTGATTGAACGAGCGGGTGGCTTTACTGATGAAGCTGATGTGAAAGCTGCCGTTTTTTCCCGCGAAAAGTTAAAGTTAAGAGAGCAAAAAGAGCTCGATAGACTAAAAGATAAGCTGGATAAAGAGTCGACGAATCAAAACCTTATTGATGCTAACTCGGGCGATGTCATTGATGATCAACAACAACAGCTTCTGGACAACCTAATTGCTGATCTTAATGCGGTACAGGCCACGGGTCGATTGGTAATCCCTTTACAGAAAATTATTTCAGGTGATGCCATAGATATCATTTTAGAGACTGGTGATGTGCTTGCAGTGCCTCCTTTAAGACAGGAGGTTTCTGTGATTGGTGAGGTACAACGACCTATATCTTATTTCTTTGATAAAGATCTTGATTACAATGACTATATAGAGAAAAGCGGTGGACTATTACCAACTGCTGATGCCAAGGGTGTTTACATTGTAAAGTCCAGTGGTGAGGTTTCAGTCATTAAACGGTATCTATTGATAGGCAAAAGAAGAGCCGGCATGATGATTGAGCCAGGTGACACCATCGTTGTCCCCTTGGATAAAGATGATAAGCGCTTTGAGGGTATCAAGCTGTTTTCACAGGTCACACAAATTATTTATCAGTTAAGTCTGGGTATTGTGGCTGTCGATTCATTGACAGATTAATTAGTGCTCTCTAGAAAATTATAGTTAAAGGATTTTTGTGAATATTCAAAATCAAACTGCGCCAGTTTATGATGATGAAATTGATCTTAAAGAACTTTTTAGCGTTCTATGGGCTGGGAAAAAACTTATTATTGTGATTACCGGTGTTTTTGCGGTTATTTCAGTGTTTTATTCCTTGTCTATACCGAACCAATACAAGGCTAGCGCATTGCTTGCCCCCGCGCAGCAGCAGAACGGTGGGTTATCGGGTGCTCTGGGCGATTTGAGTGGATTGGCAGCAATTGCAGGTGTTAATGTTGGTGGTGTTGAAAGTAGTGAAGCCCAGATCGCGCAAGAAATTATTGTTTCACGGGGCTTTATTGAGAAGTTTTTACAACAAAACGATTTGGCTGTTGAGATATTTGCTGCCGATAGTTGGGATAGTAAAAATAACCAACTCAGCATTGACGACGACCTTTATGATATTGAAACACAGCAATGGGTTAGAAATCCGCCAGCTGGGAAAACAGTCAACCCAACAAGCTGGGAGCTTTATCAGAGATTTATTGAAGATATCTCAATTTCAGCAGACAAGAAAACAGGGTTAATTACCTTGACGGTAGAATACTTTTCACCCTTTTTGGCAAAACAATGGGTTGATCAGCTGATAGTAGCAATTAACCAGCATATGCAACAAAGAAAGCTACAGAAGGTAAATAGCAATATTGAATACCTTGAAGCACAAATTGCAAAAAGCCCTATCGCAGAGATGAAGGAAGTTTTTTATACAATTATTGAAGAACAAATCAAAGGCAAAATGCTAGCAGAAGCAAGCCCTGAATATGTTTTTGTTACCGTTAACCCTGCAATGGTTCCTGAAGAAAAGTCCCAACCCAAGCGTGCACTGATCTGTATTTTGGGAGTACTTTTGGGAGGTATGTTGAGTGTTGTCTTTGTTTTAATACGATACTATAGCTTTTCGAGATAGAGTAATTAGACTTATTCTAATGGAATTAAGATTTTACAAAAAAATAAAAAAGGCTGTTATTCCTATTTCGGGTCTTGGAGCAAAAATGTTGGATAAAGTTAAAAGGCCGCTAGGAATAACCAAGTTTCAGGCTAAAATTGCGCTGATGTGTCTGTGCGCAGGCGTGAGTTACGGGTTAAACGGTATCTGTGTAATTCTTTTAATGACTGTTATTTCGCGACTCTCAATTGGTCGTGACTGTGCAGCCTCTCATGGCATCAGCAGCACTGATTCTTCACGATTGGGAGGTGTCGCCATTGTTCTGATTTTTGGCACCTGTTTTTTTATTAACCTACTTCTGACACCCTACACGCCAATGGTGTTTAGCTTAGAGCATGAAATGTACATGTGGCTGGCTATCTTATTCTGTATATTTTTGGGTCTCGCTGAAGATATTAAGGCCGATTTTCTGACGCCAATTTTACGTCTAATGGCCAAGTTTGCTGTTTGGGGCTGTTTTTTTTGGCTGTGGCCTGACATGATACCCAAGCAACTAGGTATTATGGGGCTTGATGATTTACTACAAATACCAATGCTTGGTTGGCTATTAACCACGACGTTCTTCGTAGGTTTTATTAATGCTTTTAATATGGCTGACGGCGCTAATGGCTTGGTACCCGGCATTGGCTTTGCCGCCTTTGTTATCTTCTTTTTGGAATATGGACGCCCCATTGATGAACTTCTGTTGTTCGCCTTCACCATGTTCCTGCTGTTTAATGTTATCTCGGGCTGGTTTTTTCTGGGCGACACCGGTAGCTATGGTTTGGGCGCCATTATTTTGGGATATGGGCTTATCGGCACCATAGAGGGCGATTTTTCTATCTGGTTTATGTTGTCTCTAGTTGCGTACCCCTGCCTTGATTTTGTGGCCAGTATAATGCGGCGGCTAGCGTCAGGTAGTTCACCGTTTGTCGCTGATGATGGCCACCTACACAATCATTTACACCGTAAGCTGAAACTAGTTTTCTCTTCAAAGGTGGCGGCTAACTCCATCACTGGCTTGCTGATTAGTGGCTGCACTGCGGGCCTTGTTCTACTCGGATATATTACCAGTTGGCGAGCGGCGGATAGCCCAGATTGGGTGTGGTTGTTTGTTGCTGAGGCTGGACTATACTTGCTTGTTATGATCTGGCTTATACAGCAAAGCCAAAAAGAGGGCTGACCTCTGGTCCGCGGCGCAAGTTTAATTTGGTATGCATAAGCGAAGCACGTTTATTGTGCTACACTTTTATCTAGTTAATCAGTTGAATTTGTTACCGTTAACCCTGCAATGAATCCTGAAGAAAGATCTCAAGACAAGCGTTCACTGAATTGTATTTTGGGGTGTACTTTTGAGGATTATGTTGAGTGTTGCCTTTGTTTTGATTAGGTACTTTAGCTTTTCGAGAGAAAGTAATTAGACTTACTTCTAATATAAAAACCAAGCTGTATTTTATGATGAAAGATCAAAATTCAAGTAATTAAAAACGGAAATAAGCTGTAAACATGAGTCAGAAGAAAAATTTAGAACAAGTTATTCTAATCTACACAAGACCATGGTTTGTTGATTTTTATGGAGTTCTTGCTTCAAAGATGGAGGCAGAGTTCGGGCACAGAGTTGTTTTTTTCTCAGACTACGCTGTGGAGAAAACACATAATATTTCACCAAAAAAAAGTAACATTACAACGGATAATTTTAAAGTTAAAAGTGAGTATTTTGACATAATTAAGCGTGATAGAGTCCTTAGAAACGAACCTTGGAATTTCTCTGTGGCGCTGCTAAAAGAGTACCAATCTAATATATCAGCTCTCTTCGAAAGATATGATGTGCGGTTTGTGTTTTCGGCCACTGTTGATCAGTTCGCCATAGATATGGTTTATAGGCATTGTCTTAAACTAAAAACCCCCTTTATTGGTTATCATATGTCGGTTATCCCTGGATATACTTTACTGACTAATCGGGGAGAGCATTGCTATTTTCGCGAACTAACAGATAATGAAGTGGTGGCTGGGGCAGAGTTAATTGCCCCCAAATCTTTCCGCCCAGATTATATCCCTAGGAAAGGTAAATTGAGACTTTCGGGACTCGGACGATTGTTTGCGAACATAGCAAGAGTTCCATTTTTCTTTTGTAAAGATTTTTTTACAGTGAATTACAATTATCATTATATAGCTAGTTTTAGAGCTGCTTTGTCAAGCGTAGGTTTTTCGATATTAAGATTGTTTTTCTCTACTGACTATAAGCTAAAGGATGGGGATAAATTCGATATTTACATACCCCTGCAGTTACATCCTGAGTGTAATAGCGAATATTGGAGTCGAGACTCTGAATACCAAGATTACGAGGATCTTATTTATCGCTTTTGTGAGAGATATTCAAAATCTTTCCGAATTTGTATCAAAGACCATCCGAATATGGTTGGTCTTAGAAAGGATATTTTTTTTAAAAAGTATCGAGATCTAGGCGTCGTTGTGGTTGATGTTGAGGAAGATAATAGGGAGTTAATCGAATGCTCGAAAGTGTTAGTAACATACAACTCTTCTGCTGGAATAGAGGGAATGGTTTACGGTGCTTCAATTTTATGCCTTGGCGAACCGTACTATCTTACAGACGGACATATTTCTAACGAAGAAGAGATGGTAGATGTGCTCACAGGTAGCCTCGAAATGTCAAAAGAAGAAATTAAAAATGACTTTCTGCACGATGCAATACGTAAAACGCTTTCTATGAGTGTTTCTGGTTGGCTACCCGATACTACAAAGTTTTCTGATCAATCATATGACAATGAGTTAGACCACAAAGCTACCATATTTGTTTCTCAGCTTAAGAAAAACTTTCCAAAAATAGTAGCTAAGAAATTAACCCTAGAGGAAGTATTTACATACAAAGAATCTAAGTATGATTGACCTTATATCAAAAGTGGTTCGACGACTAATAGAAATGGATTTAATTGGTAACCGTTTCCTGAGTTTGGTGAATACAGGCATATCCTATGACCGCCACAGCAAGCGCATTTACCAAAAAGTGGAAGACGAAAAGATTTATTTGGCTAGATGTAGCCATGGTGTTCCGAGTGTTAAGGGGCGGGACATGATTGAGTGGCTAAATAAAGAGGTTTATTTTTCAAAGTATATGCCTAATGGAAATGATGTTTATGTTGATATAGGTAGCGGCTATGGCCATGAGTTGGTTTACGTAGCTAAAAATAGCCCAGGTGTCACCATTTTAGGAATTGAAGCAAACCCTGAGGTGTTTCAATATTGTAAGGCGAGCACTTCAGCTTTCAAAAATATTCGAAATTATAATTTGATGATAGGGGATCAGGACTCTTATCAACTGCCTTTTACGGCAGATTATGCTGGCAAAGGGGCTAATGATGATGGATTCGTAACGTGCCAAGGTCGCAAGCTAACTGACATTTTGGACGCAGAAAATATAGATCGAATTTCCCTTTTGAAATTAAATGTAGAGGGTGGTGAGCGTGAGATTATTGAAAGTCTACCTCACTCGAGAGTTGATAGATTAATTATATCCTGCCATGATTTTAGAAGTGAGAGAGGGGATGGGGCGTTTTATAGAACCTATGATTCGGTCAAGGCTAATCTTATAAGTTATGGCTACAGTATTTCGGATATTCGTCCTACTACGGTGCCTTCTAAGGAATGGGCTGCATCTTTAAAGTACTGGATTTTTGCAACTAAAGAACAATATTCAGAGAATAAACATGGACAAAATTAGATATTACTCACCATTGAGATTCGTTTATGGGCTGTTAATTTTCGGCTCTGCACTCTTAAAGACCGGCTTAGCAAAACTACTATATTCAAAAGAAAGAAGAGTTTTTGGATCCATTGATGAAGATTGTTTTGTTCTGGAAGAAGCTGAAAATCATCCAGAGAACATAAGAGATATTGCGATTATTAATGAGGCATGCAACGATACCTCTAAATTAAAATCAGTTGTAGATGGCGCTTTTGTTGATTGGACCGACCAGAGCAATACTCATTATTTGATACCCAATAAGACAAGTAAAAATGCTTTAGTCAGTATCCTACATCGATCTAATATGCTCTGGCGGTTGAGCGCGCATCATGGGTTCGAATTTTATTGTAAAAATGCGAGTGTTTTCAAAACTCAAGAAAGTGAGTCTGTAGGTACCACTAGCGTTAATTTTCATAGAGATGGTCATCCACCATTCACTTATAAATTGATGGTTTATTTAACTGATGTTGATGAATGTTCTGGCGCTTTTGCGATCAAACCAGACTCCTTTAAAAAGATGATTTTGCCTACCTTTGGATCATACAATTATAAGAGAAACCCTGAAGATTCTAATTATAAGAAATTTGGTTTACTCGGCATTGCTGGGACAAAAGTATTATTTAAAAATAATGCATTGCATGCTGGCGGTCGGACAAAGAAAGGTGAAAGGGTAGTGGTGACTTTTCTGCTTCATCCACGATTCTCTTCGCGTCAGGAAAGCTCTGCGCAGAGTATCGATTGGATGATTGGTGGAAGAGAATATAGTTTATTCTGATACAAACGTACTCCTGTTGGTTTTTTTTCGGCTCCCGAAAGATTATATAGAAAAGAGATTCCCGCAACATGAAAGCTAAAGTAGATTCATTTAAAGGAACATTGATTCTTTTTCTGTTAAGTCCTTTTATAGGTTTTTTAAAGCCTGTCTTCGTTTCGTTTGCGGATCAACAGGCACAGTTTGGCGTCTATAGTTTAGCGATAGCATATTCTGTCTGGTTCTCGTATCTTTTTAATTCAGGGGCTTATGAGGGGCTTTTAAAGCGCTACACTCTACTACTTGGGCAGGAAAAAAATCCGGAAATATCGGAGTTAGAATCGAAGGTAAGTTCACTTTGGTTGTTGGTCTTGTCAGTTTCAGCGTTGTTATTGCCATTGTCGGTCTTGGTTACAGAGTTTTATTTTATTTGTAGTAGTTTTTTATTAGCTCTGGCAACGACCAGTTTCAATATTATAAGTGCAAAGTTAAGGGTCACAGGTCAAGTTTTTTTGATTAGTTTGATGCAATTCATCAGGCTAACGGTTTCTTTGGGTCTAACATTTGCTCTATTGACCTATAGTGATTTAGGTTTGGGAGCGATCTTACTTTTAGATGCCCTCAGCCTCTGCCTGATCAGTATAATTATTTTTTCAAGAAGTGCGACACTTGGTTTTTGCAATAAACAGTTTTTTAAACTGTATTTGGAAATTTCTGCGACGGCCAGAAACCTAACATATGTTTCTGGCTTTAGATCATTTTGCCTTCTAATGGAAAGACAGAGCGCAGGATTTTTATTTGATGAGAAGACGTTTTCTCAGTATTCTCAAATTTTATTGTTATTCCAAGCAGCGATCGTAGGTTTTGGAATATTTCCACAAATTTGGCAGCAACATATTATGTCCTGGACTATCAGCAATGGAGTAAGGAAAGCTCTTGGTTATCAAATTGGGTTTATCGTTTCTTTCGTAGCAGCGTGGGTAGCGGTTTGGATCATAGTTTATAATTATTTTCCTGAGCATCCGTTCACAGCCCACATGGTAACCATATTTTTTGTTGGTGCAGCTGGAATTTGCTATGGCGCAAGTTTTATCGACAGCATTCTTCTTGGAGTAGAAAACAACAAAGGCCTGATTCAAGTTTATTCTTTAACTATTTTATTTGGATTCGGCGTTTTATTTTTGTTTGTTTTCAATATTGAGATTTGGATTTTGGAGTATCAGGCGTGTTTCTTGTTATTACTCTCGATACTAGTTTTCGTCTTTCCTAGCCTTTATGCTTCAAGAAATAGTAATAAATTGAAAGCCTACTAGATATTTCGTTCAAAGAGCTTCTTAGAAGCTAAGTAGTGGCTTTATCTTATAAATTTTTTTAAGAGGTGGTGTATGCCTAAAACATTAGTGATTGCCGAGGCCGGCGTTAATCATAATGGCGACGAGGCGTTGGCAAGAGAATTGATTAAAGTGGCATCAAATGCCGGAGCTGATGTAGTTAAGTTCCAAACTTTTAAAGCGGAGTCCCTCGCAACAAGTCGCGCCCCCAAAGCAAATTACCAAAAAAAGAATGATGAGAAGATCGGTTCGCAAGTTGAAATGCTGCGAAAATTAGAGCTTGATCATGATTGTTTCTTCCGACTTTCTGAATTTTGTAAAAAAAATAACATTCAGTTTATGTCAACTGCATTTGATCTCTTGAGCGCTGATTTTTTGGTTGATAAAATTAACCAAGATATTCTCAAGATACCCTCAGGCGAAATCATAAATGAACCATATTTGTTGGGTCATGCCAGATTAAAAAAGAAACTTATTTTATCCACTGGAATGGCTACTTTAGCAGAAATAGAGTCCGCGCTGGGTGTAATAGCGTTTGGTCTTCAAGGTAGCAAAGGTACAGAGCCTGGGAGAGACTCATTTCTTTCAGCATATATTTCCACAGAAGGCCAGGAATTACTCAAAAGGCATGTCTCGTTACTTCACTGCACAACTGAATATCCAACACCTTATGAAGATGTCAATTTAAAATGTATCACAACACTTGCATCTTCATTTGGTCTGCCAATTGGTTTTTCAGATCATACTGATGGTATTTCGGCGCCAATAGCAGCTGTAGCTCTTGGAGCAACAATTATTGAAAAGCATTTTACGCTAGATAAGACGTTACAAGGCCCTGATCATAGTGCATCTCTTGAGCCAACAGACTTAGAGTCAATGGTTTCTGGCATAAGACATATTGAGATGGCGCTCGGTAACGGTGTAAAGATGCCGACGAGCACAGAACTTACAAATAGAGTACCAGTTCGTCAAAGTATCGTTGCCATTGAAGATATTGAGGCCGGTGAGTATTTCTCAGAGAAAAACATAGGAACAAGACGACCAGGATCCGGCATGCATCCGGCTTTATATTGGGATGTAATAGGCAAAAAAGCACGATGCGATTTCAATAAGTTTGATGAAATTACTTTGTAGTTTTGTCTGATTTCTCTAGGTTGTCGAGAGAAATCACTTATCCTTTGGTGTAGAGAATGAAGGGGAGATAAATGCGTAGAATAGCAGTTTTTACAGGAACCAGAGCCGAGTACGGTCTATTGTCTTCTATTATCAAGGGATTGGATAAATCTCCCAATGCCGAGTTGGCATTAATCGTTGGAGGAATGCATCTTTCATCAGAATTTGGATATACAGTTTCCGAGATTGAAAACGATGGGATTCGGGTATCGGCTAGGCTCGAGTTTCTTGTATCTTCTGAGACGTCCGTCGGAATATCAAAATCAATGGGATTGGCCATCATAAGTGCTGCAGAATATTTTGAGAGGGAAAGACCAGATATACTTGTTCTCCTAGGTGATCGATTTGAAGCGATGGCTGTGGCGCAAGCAGCTATGATTGCTCGAATCCCAATAGCACATATTCATGGTGGTGAGATTACAGAGGGTTTGATTGATGAGGCTATTCGTCACTCTATTACTAAAATGTCTCATCTACACTTTGCATCTACAGACGCATACGCAAAGCGTATCCATCAACTTGGGGAGAACCCCGATAACATCTTTAATTTTGGTGCGCCAGGAGTTGACAATATTAGAAACTTAGAATTATTGACTAAAGAGGAGCTATCCGAGTCAATAGAGTTTAACTTAAATAAAAAATATATATTAGTTACTCATCATCCAGTTACTTTGTCCTCAGATTCAGGCATCGAGGGGTTGTGTAATTTACTTTCTATTCTAGATGAGTACCCTGATTATCGGCTAATTATCAGTTATCCAAATGCCGACACTAAAAACCGAGCGATAATAGAGCTGCTAGAAAAATATTATTTAAAAGACAAGAAAAGGACTTTTTTAACTCGTTCACTGGGTGTCCAAAGATATTTAAGTGCTGTTAAGCATTCCGAACTGGTGGTTGGTAATTCGTCAAGTGGATTAATAGAAGCTCCAACTTTAGGAGTACCAACAGTTAACATTGGGGATAGGCAAAAGGGGCGAATACATGGCGATTCTGTTCTGAATTGTGACGATAGCTTAGCTTCAATCCGAAGAACTATGACTCATGCCTTATCTAGTGACTTTCGACAGTTAAGTAAAAATGCAAAAAATCCCTATGGGGATGGCCAATCGTCAGGAAAAATTTTAGATATGCTTATAAAATTTCCACTGGAAAATATTATATTTAAACAGTTTTATGACCTTGAGAACTAGAATGAAGATTGGATTTATTGGGTGCGTGGAATCTAGTCAGGTAGCGCTTGAAGCTCTATTATTATCTGGAGAAACAGACTACCAAGTCGTGGGTGTTATAACCAAAAAATCATCATCCTTTAATACAGATTTTGTCGATCTATCACAGTTATGCGCTGATCAATCAATACCCTGCTTTTACCATGATAAGTATTCCAATGATGCGGCTGTGAAATTCATGAGGGATATTCAACCAGACGTTATTTTCTGCATAGGATGGAGCTATTTATTGAAAAATGAATTCCTAGAGATTGCAGAGTACGGAGTAATCGGGTTTCATCCAGCCAAATTACCCTCTAATAGAGGTCGTCATCCAATTATCTGGGCTTTGGCTTTAGGTCTAGAGGAAACTGCGTCGACGTTTTTTAAAATGGATAAAAGTGCCGATAGCGGGCCGATTGTAAGCCAGGTAGAGATAAAAATAAGCCCCGATTTTAGTGCAAGATGTTTGTATGATGAGATTCTCAAAGTGGTTTCTTGTCAAGTTCTTGAGATAGCAAGTGAGCTGGCTACTGGATCGATCAAGTATTCTATTCAGAATCATTCGGAGTCAAATTTATGGCGAAAGAGGACTATTCGAGATGGTATTATCGACTTTAGAATGACTGCTGAGGATATTCATAATTTAGTTTTAGCTTTATCTGAACCGTATCCCGGAGCGGCAGTAATTTTTGAAGATCAACAGTACTCAGTCTGGAAAAGTGCACTATGTTCTGAGGAATACCCCAGAAATATCGAACCGGGCCGGGTTTTAGGCGTTGAAAATGATGTTATTTTGCTAAAAGTCGCTGGTACGTCAGCTATATATTTATGGCAGAAGGACTTGAGCGAACAATTAACCGAAGGTGGATATTTATGAGAAAAGTTCTTGTTGTTGCCCCCCATGCTGATGATGAGACGCTTGGTTGTGGTGGCACTTTATTGAAGCATTTTGACGGAGGTGATGAAATTTATTGGCTACTTGTTACAGACATGTCTCTTGAGAGCGGGTTCTTGCAAACTCAAATAGAAGCGCGAGAACTGGAGATTTCAAAAATAATTGAGCTATATGGTTTCAAAGAAACTTATCGACTAGGGTTTCCACCTGCGGCCTTGGAGGCTGTCCCTATGAAAGATATTATTCAGGCAATTTCTTCTGTGGTTGATAAACTGCATCCTGAAATTATTTATTCAGTTTTTCGAAATGATGTACATAGCGATCATTCTATTGTGTCTGATGCTGTAATGGCAGCTACCAAATCTTTTAGATATCCTAGCGTCAAAAGAGTTTTAGCATTTGAGACGTTGTCTGAGACTGAATTTTCTTTAAGAGTTGATGGGGAGCACTTCCGGCCAAATGTTTTTGTAAATATAGAGAAGTATTTAACTCAAAAAATTGAAATCATGGAACAGTTCAAGTCCGAGATGGGTGAGTTTCCTTTTCCTCGGAGCGCTCAAGCGATCCAAGCGTTGGCGAAATATAGAGGAGTTCAGGCTGGATGCGAGTCAGCTGAGGCTTTTATGCTTTTAAAGGAAATAAGATAACTTACAAATGTGAGATTTTCCACAAAGCTCTGTTTAACTTTCAGTGCCCATTTTATTTGATTTTGTGAATCAGTATTGTAGAGAGAGATAAAACGTGGACAAACATTATATTATGCTTGGCAATGGAGGTCATGCGAGAGTTTGCAGGGACGTTCTTGCAATGAGTGGCTTTAAGGAAATTGGGTATGTTCTAGGCAAGGGCAGTAGTGTAGACGAACCGGCATCACACAATAAGTATTTAGGTACCGACGAATGGTTGTTGGAGCAGCCTGCGGATGAGTTGCTACTTGTGAATGGGGTTGGGGGCGAGCCGGATGCAGTAAGCAGAAGTATAGTTTTTGATAAATATTGCTCGGTAGGGTTCAAATTTGCAACGTTGATTCACCCGTCAGCATATCTTGCAGATGATGTAATGTTAGGTGAAGGCGCACAAATAATGGCTGGTGCTATTATACAGCCCAATTGTTCAATCGCCTCTAATTCGATTATTAACACTCGTGCAAGTATTGATCATGATTGTGTTATACATTCACACGTTCACATTGCGCCCGGAGCCGTTCTTTGTGGTGGAGTAGTTGTTGGGGAAGGAGGTTTCGTGGGAGCTCAGGCATGCATAATTCCAGGCATATACATTGGGTCTCATGCTGTTATCGGCGCTGGCTCAACGGTAAGAAAGGGCGTGGAAAATAACGCCAGATTCGTTGGGAAATAACTAAAAACGGGAATTTAAAAATGCCATTTGATAATAATTGGTCTAATTTGTGTCTTCATGTGGACTCATCAATAACTGATGCGATAAAAATTATAGAAGAATCTGACTCTAAGGTTTGTCTTGTAGTCTCGGAATCCGAAAACTCAATTGAGCTAAGGGGAACAATCACCGATGGAGATATAAGAAGAGGAATTCTTGATGGCATAAGTATGTCAAGCGAATGTCCAAAGATCATGAATAGCAGTCCTTTTACGGTAGGTGATGAGCTATCCATTGCGGATCTTGAAAATTTACTAGTGAAGCATCAGTTTAGACACTTGCCAATTGTATCGAATAGGAATCAATTGTCAGGACTTTTTTACTCTGAGGTCGCTACGTTAAATAGTGGCGAAGATACTTTGTTTGTAATTATGGCTGGAGGGTTTGGTACTCGTTTGAAGCCCTTCACGGATAAAATTCCAAAGCCTATGGTGGAAGTTAGAGGCAAGCCCATGATCCAACACATTATTGAGCGAGCTAAAGCTTCAGGTTTTTATCACTTTGCTCTGATCTTACATCACTTGCCTGAAAGTTTTACGAGCTACTTTGGCGATGGTTCAGATTTTGGTGTTTCTATTGAATATATTATAGAAGAAACTCCTTTAGGCACAGTGGGAGGTTTATCGTTATTGGATTTAAAAAATAGAGATTTTTCTTCAGTGCTGGTTACGAATGGAGATCTTGTTAGTCATGTTGATTATCGAGATATGGTTCAAAGTCACCTAAAGCAAAATGCTTTCGCTACCATGGCTATAAAACAGCATAGATTAACTAATGAGTTTGGTACCGTAGATACTTCTGGAAACTTAATAACCGGATTTACAGAAAAGCCTACTGTTGTCAGTAACATAAATGCTGGAATCTATGTTTTAAGTACACCAGCTTTAGGCTTGCTTGAGCGCGGGAAGAAAAAAAATATGCCCGATCTTTTTTTAGATGCTGTGTCATTGGGCCGTCGAACAACAGCTTATTACCTTTATGAGGAGTGGAGTGATGTCGGAAGAGAAAGTGATTTAAATCAGATTAATGGGAAATAGGTATGTTTCAAGAGGGAAAGGTTCTTGCAATTGTCCCAGCTAGATCAGGATCAAAGGGTATTAAGGATAAAAATATTGTTGATCTTTGTGGTAAGCCTTTATTGAGCTGGACCATCGAAGCTGCAACACAGTCTGCATTTATTGATGATGTTGCGATATCCTCCGATAGCGAAAAGATAATATCTCTTGCTGAAAAGGCTGGCGCTACTATCAGAATTAAAAGGCCGGACCGATTATCAACCGATGATGCATCAAGTGTTGATGTGGTTCTACATGCATTAGCTTTGTGCTCGGATTATACCTGGTATGTTTTACTTCAACCTACATCACCACTTAGGAGCGGACTTCATATTCAGGAAAGTTTTGAACTCCTCAAAAATTCTATCTCTGAGAGTTTGGTTAGTATCTCCGAGAGTAAATCTAAACCTAATCACATTTTCAGTTTAGATATTTCTAACAGCGCTATAGATCCTCTTATGGGATGGGAAAATTTGTCGCTACCAAGGCAGGCGCTGGCAAAGTTTTATGAATTAAATGGGGCTATCTATATTGGTAGGGCCGATATTTTGGAGCAGACTCGAAAATTGGTCGATGAGAATACGATAGGATATATTATGGATAAATCAGTTTCATTGGATATCGATGATCCTCAGGACTTATTGGCAGCTGAGATTATTATAAAAGAAGAGGATTTCTAATTGGGTCACGTTTACATAGTTCATTGCATTGATACTGAAGGTCCTCTTTATGAAGGCCTGGACGCGAATTTCAAAAGGCTTAAAAATATTTACGGGATTGACTTAGAGCCATCTGAGGAAACTTTGAAAGCAATTAGGAATGGCGAGCTTGATTTGGGGGATGTTACTGAAGCTGTGGCCAATACTTTTGATGTGTCGCGAACGGTTTTTAATGAAGACTGGGCTCAAATTGAGACCATGCTCAACCAAATTACTTCCGAAAAATTCACTAGGCAGCTCGTAGACTCCGAGGGCGATGGATGGAAGTACAATTGGTTTTGTTTAGACCATGTAGGTTTTTCTGGAGATAATCCCAGGAGGAGAGATGCAGGGGACCATAAAGTTTTTGATTTTTATCAGAGATACACTTGTGATGACCTTTCGCTTGGAAGTATCCAATGGCACTACCACCCTTTACCAATTACCGGCCACTTCCATAATGGTGGCACCACTTATCTCAATTCTAGTAATGTGTCAGAAATATTAGCAAAAAAGATAATTGATCGTGAATGGTTCCCCTCATGTTACAGACCTGGATTCCATACGGAGAGACCAGACTCTAACTGGTTTCTTGAGCAGTGGATACCATTTGACTATGCGAATCAATCAATTACTGCCGGTACGATAGATCAACCAGATCTAGCTGGAGGTCGTTATGGGAACTGGGAAAAAGCTACCAAGTCATGGATACCATATCACCCAGATTATGATGACTATCAAAAGATTGGCAATATGCGGCGCTGGATCGCAAGGTGTCTTAATATGCATGCTCGTCTGCGTGAAATTTCTCAAGAGGATGTGAATGATGCATTTTTGGAAGCTCGCACTGGCAACGATGTGCTGTTGTCATTCACCAATCATGATTTTCGTAATATGAGACCTGAGATTGAAAAGGTGATGAGATATATTCGGCACGCTTCAGAGAATTTTGACGATGTCTCCTTTTCTTTTGAAGAAGCCGCAGATGGTTTTAGGAAGTGCTTGGGCATTGAAAGAACTACGTGCGGTCTGTCATCTGATCTTGTCAAGATAAGAGATGGTAAGTGGAGACTCGACGTCCGGGCCCGGGGAAAGCTCTTTGGGCCTCAGCCTTTTTTAGCTCTAAAAACTGTAGATGGTAGATACTATTGGGAGAATTTTGACTTTACTGATGCCTCAAGTTGGAGCTTTACTTTTGACGAGGAGCATGCGCCTCTTGAGATGATTGAAAAAATTGGAGTCGCCTGTAATAGCTCTTCTGGAATCCCAGAAGTGATCGTTATGGGCCTTGATTTAGATTTTTTGGGACCTAAATCAACTTGAGACCAGATTCTCGAGACGATATTCATAAGTACTACTTTAGTTGTGTGAAGTGGCTGTTGTATGTGTCAGTAGCTGTAGTTCTTTTAGATGGCATCTTTGGTTTAGATATATTCTTAAACGGCTCAGATAGATTATCTTTTGTGTACCGGTCCGCTTTTTTAATTAAAGTCTTATTAGTCATTTTTAGTATTTATTTTTTTTCTAAAATACCAAAAAATCTTAGCTTGCTCTTTTTAATCTTGGCCCTAGGCGCAAAGTTCCTCTTAGGAGTATATTCTGGTGGTCTGTTTAAAAGTTTAGTTGGGCATTTATACTTCTACAGCTTCATTATCTTGGGATATATTGCGGGATGGCAGTTAGCGAGAGCTGATCTGACAAAGCTTAAATTCAATGTTAAGTTCTTAAAAGTAGCTATTTGGTTAACTTTAGCTGTTTGTATTATTTACTTTATTGCGTATCAGTCTGGGCTAATAGTCTATTTTGGGATGGGTTTACAAACCTATATCTTATTGGCTTGTTATTTGGCCACGCGATCGTCAAAGCTTTACGCCGTAATTCTATTTTTGACTATTATCCTCACAGGTAAGCGTTCTAGTTTTTTGATATACCTCGGTCAATTGTTTGGACCTAGAATCTTTGCTGGTCGTTTCTCTTTAAAGGGAATTATTATAGGGTTTCTCACATTCTCGCTGTTCTTATATTTTAGCTATCAGGTAGGGCTTATGGCGAGATTTCAGGGTGTAATAGATCTTGTATTGGGGTTTGATAAAGATGACATGGATAAAGGTAGACAACTGTTTTATCTCGCAACAGGTGGGAGAACAGAAGAAACTTTTGCCTATTTCATAGATCAAAGTCATTCTTTGTCAGTCTTGCTGTTTGGTCAACTAGCTGGATACTCTTTCGTGATTACTGATTTAGCAGGTAACGATTATCAACATTATTACTTCCATATATCACCTTTAAATCTCATATTTCATTTCGGTATCCCAATGGGTGTATTGCTAATATTTCACCAGTTTAGACTTCTTGTTTGGGCTTTGAGATATGTCGCGCGGGAGAGAAACATCTTATGCTTTCTATATATAGGCTTTTATTTATCGAGCTTATTTGGAGCCATAGTAGTTATAGATATAAGTTTTTGGGTACTTTATTTTTATTGCCATTTCTTAAAGCAATTCGATAGCAAAACGAAGCGATCAGGATCTTTAAATCGTAATGGTGTTATGACGTTAAATAATCGATGATCACAATTGGAGAGAATATATCGCATGAAATTTTTTTTTGAAGCGAGATTATGCATCTTAGTTGGTACTTTACTGGCTATAGCTTTCACTGCTTCTTTCCCCTGGCCGCCGCAACGAACGCATGACCTAGCAGCATTTATGTCGTTTAGTGACTGCCTTGACTGTGGGCTTGGACATGTCAGTAATGCATTAATTGCAACTCCTCTTTATCATATACTGAAGCATTTAATGGTGACCCCCGGCCTATATGCGCTGGGGAGTCTAGCTGTTTTCATGATATGTGCGAGTATATTCGTCGTGCTTGTTAAATTTTCAGGAACTCCGGATCAGCGTCCATACCTTACTAAGCTATCGCTAGCATTTCTAGTGATGGTTGGTGTTGTACAAATATTAGGCTTTCCATTTGTAGACGGATTGAGAGAACTAGGCTTCGGTGTTGATTTTCTGCATCCTTCACTGTCAAGTCGCACATTTTTATCTCTAGCCTTTTTGATTTGTAGCTTTTGTATTCTTAAGGGAAAGTATATTAGTGCAGCATTAGCCATTGCGGCGGGTTCGATCGCACATCCGACTAACGGTATCGTATTAACTCTCATTGTGCTCATGACGCCTATTTATTTGATATTTATCTTGAAAGAGCGCCTTAAGGTCAAGACTCTTTTAGCAATAGTCTGTATTTGCTTTTTAGGAATCATTCCGATTTTAATGAAGCTCGTTTCATTATCTGAGATTTTCAGAGAATCTTCTTACTTATCCATTGCCAGTGCAGATTACATAGCAGCTCTTTACCGGGATGAAATAGACGACTTTTCGGCAGTATACCAACTTCTTGTGCATCCAAACTTACTTCTACTAAAACTGGCCTTCTGCTTAAGCCCAATCGGTTTATTGGTATTTCACGGTGAGAAAGTTGCCCACTATCGGAGCCTTCTAAGATTGATTCCACTGATAGTCTTACCCTTTTTATTCTTTTTTGCTGTTGCTTTAATTGAGCTGACATATGCAAAATTTGGTGTCTTCGAATTTATTATGGAAAAGATAATTAATTCGCAAGTGGGATGCCGAGTAGTTAAATATGCTGGGCTTCCTGCTGTTTTTATTTGGTTTGCGCTTATCTTATTTTATATGGATTCGCTTGTTAAGCGTGGTGGAATTTGGAAGTCATTAACAAGCAAGATGATCGCTGTTAATTCACTAATATATATTTCTATTATAATCTTAAGCCTGGTCGCCGTATTGTTCGTTGATTATAAAAATCCTTATAACTATACTCGTCTAGTTTTAAATAAAAATAGCGAGAAAAACTATGTAACTGAAGGTAGGGCTGTGTATTATAAAGCTCTCCTTAATGCCGGGTATAGTTATGATAGAGTCAATGAGCAGTTTCTTTTTGATTGTCAAACAGGGCCCATCTATCGCAGCCGTCCGGATGCGTCCAATAGCGAAGCGTCCGAATTATATAAGAATTTATCAATAGATAAGCTTCACAGCATGCTTGATATTGAATTCTTTGATCTATTTGATGATCTTAAGGAGCGCCAGCATATTATTGGTGAGATTCAAGCGAGTGTTCCATCAGGCGTGGGGATTATTACGCCACCCTACTTTAACTGTTTTAGAGAATTTCTGCCTCAGTATGACGTGTATTTCCAAGAACATGATGATGGAAATTTTATGCTGGGAGCAAAACAAGTTTACGGCGCGTTCTTGAATAGAATGATAAATCTAAACATCGAATATTCAGAGATACCTACGCAATCTAGTGGATTAAACATTGATATTATTCGGCGGAATTGGCTCAAGCTGTCTGAGAATGACTATTCGAGTATTAAAAATGGAGAGCCAAAGTTTAGGTATGTATTGACCGAGGCTTCGCACTATTTAAATTTGGAAGTAATAGTGAAAAGTGACGCATGGGTTTTGTATCGAATCCAGTAAATGGCAATTATGTAAGTATTATAATCTTATCTTTCCGAGAGACTGTATGAAAAAATCAATTCAAAATAGGGCTTTAATTACCGGAGGACTTGGCTTTTTTGGCTCTGCTCTTGTCCAAAGACTTCAGTCCTCCGGCGTTACCTGTCGAATCTTTGATATATCGGAGAATCAAGAGGATCTTGGTTCAGTGGAGTGCATAAGGGGTGATATATGCGATTTTGACGCTATAAAAAGTGCTTGTGCAGGTGTTGATGTTATCTATCATAATGTCGCTCAAGTTCCACTTGCAAAAAATATTTCGGAATTTAATAGGGTTAACATCGATGGGTCTAAAAATGTGTTGGAGGCTGCGCTTACCTGCGGAGTAAAAAAGTTTGTTTATACTTCGTCTTCCGCTGTATTTGGCGTGCCAGCAAACAACCCTGTAGATGAATCTGTTGTACCAACTCCTGGAGAGGCCTACGGGGCAGCTAAATATGAAGGAGAATTACTTTGCAATGAATATATAAAACGGGGATTAGATGTCACTATAGTCAGACCTCGAACCATTATTGGGCATGGTCGATTAGGAATTTTCCAGGTTTTATTTGAATGGATTAGTGAAGGAAGGAATGTCCCTGTCTTGGGTAATGGTTCTAATATTTATCAGTTTGTTCATAGTGATGATTTAGCAGATGCATGCATCTTGGCTGGCGAGTTGCCAGGGCCTTCAACTTTCAATTGTGGTGCAGAGGAATTTGGTTCTATGCGGGGGGTTCTGGAAAGTTTATGCAAGCATGCGGGCACGGGTTCGAAAGTGGTGAGCGTGCCCATGGGGATTGCTACATTTGGCATGAATATTACTAGTAAACTAGGTTTAAGTCCTTTGGGGCCTTATCATTCGCTGATGTATGGGCGATCTATGTACTTTGATATTAATAAGGCGAAATCAGAATTAGGTTGGACGCCGCTTTATTCTAATACAGAAATGTTTAAGCAAGCGTATGACTGGTATATCCAAAATAGAGATATTTTAGATGAGAATTCTGGTAGCAAGAGCCCACATCGTAGTCCAATAAAGCAAGGTATTTTAGGAGTTGTAAAATGGATTATTTGATTCATAAAGCTTGGGCATACGTTTTTTTGGCAGGTTTAAATTCTACCATCGGAAATTTATTGTTGAAGAAATCAAGTGATGTCGTAGGCGGGACTATTTGGAATTTTATACCTTTTAACATTTGGTTTATGTCGGGCTTAATGTTCTATGGTTTAAACGTACTATTGTTTGCAAAAGCACTTAAAACCTTAGAGGTAGCAGCGGCTTATCCTGTCCTTGCAGGCATCAGCTTCAGTCTTTTGCCGGTGGCAAGTTTCATACTATTCAATGAAAAGCTTACTTCAACACGGTACATTGGCATTATTGTTGTTCTATTCGGTATATATTTGCTAACTAAGGAGCAATAGATTGGATTCTCCTGATATAAATAGGCCTTTAATTGTTGACCTGGATGGCACGCTTGTTAAAACGGATACCCTACTGGAATCGGTGGTCAAGTTACTCATCAAAAATCCATTATGTTTGTTCTGTTTGCCTCTCTGGGTGTTGTCTGGAAAGGTCTATTTAAAAAGGAAAATAGCTGAAAAAGTTAGGCTAAGTTTCAAATTTATGCCGTTTAATCTGGTTTTTGTAGATTTTTTGAGATCAGAAAAGAATAAAGGACGGAAAATCATATTGGCGACAGGTGCCCACCAATCTATAGCTAATGAGGTAGCTGAAGAGTTAGAGCTGTTTGATGATGTTTTTGGGACTGATGAAATAAACCTAACAGGAAAGAATAAGGCTGATTTTCTGGTTAAGAATTATGGTTCCCATGGTTTTGATTATGCTGGTGATTCGCTAAAGGATCTTCATGTATGGTCAGTTTCTATGGTGGCTATTGCAGTGAATACCAGCTCCGATGTTGTGAGGAAATTAAAAAGCCTCAGTCCCGAAAATCTGAATTTGAAATTTTCCTTAAGCGAAGTTCCTCGTAGACACAATATAAAATTATTGTTTAGTGCAATGCGGGTGAAGCAGTGGATTAAAAATGTCCTAATATTAGTACCCCTTGTGCTTTCTCAATCTTACATATATTTCGATCAAATTATTTCTAGTGTCATTGCGTTTTTAGCATTTTCAAGCTGTGCTTCGAGTGTATATTTATTGAATGATTTAGTTGATATAGATAGTGACCGTCAACACCGATATAAAAAGTTTAGACCGTTTGCATCGGGGGAATTGAATATCTTATATGGTGCCCTTCTGGCAATAGCTCTATTGATTATTGGTTTCACTGCTGCCTTTTCACTTAACTCGATATTCTTTAAGGTGATGGTTGCGTACTATTTAGTCACTGTCTCGTATTCTTTCATGCTTAAAAAATTAGTACTAGTCGATGTATTTACATTAGCTTCTTTGTATACTTTTAGGCTTGTCGCCGGAGGTGCGGCAATAGATATAAGTCTGTCCAACTGGATGTTGATGTTCTCGTTCTTTATTTTTTTGAGTCTTGGTGCCCTTAAGAGATTCATTGATATAGATTTGGACAAGGTAGCTACGATGGACAGGAGAGATCTTATATCGCATGGCAGAGGTTATGTGGTTGCTGACCTAACTCCACTTATGGTTCTTGGAGTCTCATCAGGTCTCATGAGTGTATTAGTATTTTTATTATATATTTCTGACTCGATGGTAGTAGATCAGTACAGTTCGCCAGAATTTCTTTGGATTGCTACCGTTGCTTTGGCCTATTGGATTTCCAATTTGTGGTTGCTTGCAAGTAGAAATGTAATTTCTGAGGATCCAATTAGCTTCGCTTTGAAAGAAAGGAATAGCCTAAGTAGTGCATTTATCATAATTTCTTTAGTGTTCTTAGCTATTTTTGTATGAGTATTTACCAGACGGAATATAAAAACAATTGGATACGTATACTTTCTATCGCAATTATTGAGCGGTGGGAGGGAGGTTGCCGTTCTGGTCAAATCACACCTGAAATGATGGCAGGATTGGAATCACGCATGGCTGTTAAGTTAAAAGAGTTACCCGCTTTTTTGGCTTTTTCTGTAAACATTTTTTCTTGGATAACAAGAATTTATTGTTCATTCAGATTCCGGAGTATAGGCTTCAAAAGCAGCCTGGAGAAAACGCTAATCTCAAATTGGCTAATGAATTCTGATAATACATTAATTGTCAATTATAGATTATTCATCGAGAAATTCACCATTTTATATTTAATGGAACAATTCGAAAAGATAGAACCTTCAGGGACTTTATAGATGAATATTGCAATTATAGGGTCTGGGCCCGGTGGAATGACGGTGGCAAAGATCCTTACAGATCATGGCTTCGAAGTTTCCCTTTTTGAGAAAGGTCCGTATCTTAGTCAGGAAAATGGGCCGACACCATATAGCGTAGCTGAGATGGATGCTAAATACACCGACAAAGGGGTTACTGTAGCTCTTGGCAAAGCAAATGTTAATTACGTAGAGGGGTCTTGTCTGGGAGGTGGCAGCGAGGTTAATGCCGGTCTTTATCATAGAACGCCACCGTATGTACTACAGGACTGGAAGCTTAATTTTGGTGTTGAGTTTGCTGAGCCGTCTATTCTTGAAGGACACTTTCAGGCGTCAGAGAAAATTTTAAGTGTCGGTTTAATGCCCTTTGCGCCGCCAGTGGCGTCACAAAAATTAAGTGATGGGGCGAAAGTGTTGGGTTGGGATTGTGTTGAAGTTCCGAGATGGTTCAAATATGAGAGTGATGTTGATAAGGGTATATTCTCTGGTACAAGACAATCAATGAGTGAAGCAGTTTTACCTCGAATTAATGATGAAAAGTTTACGGTATTGCATGATACGACGGTCGATCGAATTCGTGAAATAGAGAGTGGCGGAGTCGGAATTCAATACCGAAAGAGTAAAAGCAAAGTAAAGACTGAAAAGATATTTGATGCCGTCTTCGTTGCATGTGGTGCTGTTGGCACACCACATTTATTAAAGAAATCCAAAATGGGCCCCAAATTTGTGGGCCGCAATCTTAAACTTCATACGTCGATAAAGGCTACTGCAAGATTTAAAGAGAAGGTCAATGGGCCCGGCTCAGGCATACCAGTGCATCAGGTTAAGGAATTCTCGCCAGATTTCAGTATTGGGGGTGCGATAAGTAATCTACCATTTTTAGCAGCAGGCCTTTCAGATAATGGAGTGAATCCATTGACGCTCGTCAAGAGTTGGCATTATTATGCGACTTATTATGCTTCTATTATGGAAGGTACGGGGCGAGTTATTTCGTTCCCTAAAATGAAGGAGTCTATTGTAACGTTTGATGTGGGAGATAAAGGCATGAGGACTCTATCATTGGCCTTAAAGCGATTATGCGAATTGCTTTTTGCCGCTGGGGCCGTAGAGGTCTTTCCGAGTATAAAGGGGTTTTCTAGCTTAAAAGCAATAAAAGATGTCGATGATTTGCCCTCAGTAATAGAGCGAGGGAAAGCGTCTTTGATGACTATTCATATGATGGGGACATGCCCCATCGGTGCTGATAAAAAGTCTTGTGTTGATTTGACCGGAAAGTTAAATGGGACAAAAAGTGTATACGTGGCTGATGCATCTATTATCCCAACCGCTTTAGGGGTAAATCCTCAGGGAACGGTTATGGCTTTGGCAAGTTACTTAGCTACAAAATTTTGTGAGAAGCATATTTGATGAGTAAATATATAATAACCGGTGCGAGTGGTTGGTTAGGGCAGAACTTTTTGTCACACTTGATTGAAGATCGCAATGACAGTTACGCTATTAATATCAAGGAAGATGATGTTATTAGATGTTTGTGTGTAAAGGGTGAAATGATAGATGGCGTCAAGGCAATGTCTGGCAGGATAGATTGGGTTGTTGGTGACTTGGTCACGGGCGAGGGCCTGGATCTTTTATTTTCTGACGCTGAGGATGCTATCGTTGTTCACTTAGCGGGCCTTATTCATCCCGCCTTACTCAGTAGAGACTTTAATTTAGTAAATTTTGAGGGATCAAAAAAGTTAGTACAAGCCGGACTTGAGGCTGGTGTGTCGAAGATCGTTGTAATGTCATCAAACTCCCCGGTTGGTTGCAATCCCTCCAATGAACATCTCTTTACTGAAGAATCTCCATACTCTCCTTATATGGGATATGGTAAGTCGAAATATAATTTGGAATGCTATCTTCTTGAGCTAATGGAGATGAATAACTCTCCTCCCATTGTAATAATCCGGGCGCCCTGGTTCTATGGTCCATTCCAGCCTCCGCGGCAGAAATTATTCTTCGAGATGGTGGCAGAAGGAAAATTTCCTATTTTGGGGGATGGAACTCAGAGGAGGTCGATGGTTTATACAGATAACCTTTGTCAGGGTCTGCTACTAGCTATAAAAAAAGACGCGGCGAACAATAATATCTTTTGGATAGCTGATGACGAACCATATTCTATGAATTTTATTGTAGAGACTATTAAGAATATTCTGTCTAACGAATTGGGAAGACCCTGCAGTGAGAAAAATCTCCGCCTTCCGTCAGTCATAGGCGATATCGCATATTTCTCAGACTTCTGCCTCCAGTCAATAGGTTTATACCAGCAAAAAATACATGTCTTATCTGAGATGAATAAAACTATCGCCTGCTCCGTCGAAAAAAGTCAAATGGTACTAGGTTATGCTCCAGAGTTTTCTTTAGTCGATGGGATGCGCCAGAGTATTAAGGACGTAATGCAATAGCTACCCCGCTAACCGATGCGGGTGTTGTGCTTTAAATCTACCCTAAAATACTATTAGACGATCCACTTATAAAGGTTAATTATGCTATTTAAAGACAAAACGTTGTTAATAACTGGTGGTACGGGTTCATTTGGGAATGCTGTACTATCGCGGTTCCTTGATTCTGATGTTAAAGAAATCCGAATATTTAGTCGTGATGAGAAAAAGCAGGATGATATGAGGAAGCTTTATAGTTCCACTAAATTAAAATTTCATATTGGTGACGTTCGTGACTTTCAATCCGTTCATAATGTGATTCGAGGTGTCGATTACGTTTTTCATGCGGCTGCTTTGAAGCAGGTTCCATCATGTGAGTTTCACCCGCTTGAAGCAGTCAAGACCAATGTTCTTGGAACTGAAAATGTTCTTGAGGCTGCGATACAGTGCGAAGTGAAACACGTGATCGTTCTTAGTACTGACAAAGCAGTCTACCCAATTAATGCTATGGGAATAAGCAAAGCGATGATGGAAAAGGTAGCTGTAGCCAAGTCACGTAGTGCTGGGTCTACTATTATTAACGTTACGCGATACGGCAACGTTATGGCTTCCCGTGGTTCGGTTATTCCATTATTTTTGGAGCAAATCAGTTCGGGCAGTCCTATTTCCATTACCGATCCAGACATGACTCGCTTTATGATGACATTGGGCGATGCAGTCGATTTAGTAATGTATGCTTTTAAAAATGGAAATCCTGGTGAGATTTTTGTCCAAAAAGCGCCAGCCGCGACTATTGACATCCTTGCTCAAGCTCTAATCATAGTGATGGGAAAACTAGATCATCAAATTAACATTATAGGTACTAGACATGGTGAGAAGCTATTTGAGGCATTACTCAGCCGAGAGGAAATGGTTGCTGCTAAAGATTTAGGCGATTATTACTGTGTTCCTCCTGATCTCAGAGATTTGAATTACAGTAAGTTTGTCGAGGCAGGGGAGGTCAAAATATCAAATGCAGTGGACTATAACTCGCATAACACGACTCGGCTTGATGTTGCAGGTATGCAAAAGCTGTTAATGAAATTGGATTTCATTAAAGACGCTGTGAATTCAAACTATTCGTAATAAGGAATAAGCTGTGAATATTCTTGTAACAGGTGCCGATGGTTTTATAGGGAAAAATCTAGTAACGCGTCTCCATGAATTGCCTCAGTTCACGGTTAGGACATTTATTCGTGGGGACTCGGACGAGGTGCTGAAAAATAATCTATTGAATATAGATACCATCGTTCATTTAGCAGGAGAAAATAGGCCTGCTAGTGAAGAAGGTTTCCAAATAGCGAACGTAGATTTAACACAACGGCTATGTGATTTTCTAAGAGAGTTAAAAAAACCAGTTCGACTTATAGTAAGTTCCTCTGCACAAGCGAGCTTAGATAATGCTTATGGTAAAAGTAAGCTAGCTGCCGAGGGTTGTGTTGAGTCATTTGCGGAAGATACCGGCAGCTCAGTTATCATATATCGGCTGCCAGGCGTGTTCGGAAAATGGTGTAAACCTAATTATAACTCGGTTGTTGCTACCTTCTGCCATAATATAGCTAATGATCTTTCAATAACCATTAACGGTCCATCTAGGGAGTTAACCTTGGTATATATAGACGATGTAATTAAAAGTTTTGTCGGTTTGCTTTGTGAAGGTAGATCTAAAGGATTGTTGCGAAAATCAGTTACGCCTGAATATCATATAACTCTTGCAGACCTTGCTTCTCAGATTAAAAAATTTGGAAACTGCCGAAATGATCTACTATTAGAACGAGTTGGAAAAGATTTCACGAGAGCTTTGTATGCAACGTATGTAAGTTATTTACCGAAAGATAAATTCCAGTATCAAATTCCATCGCATAGGGACCCAAGGGGGGTATTCGTCGAAATGCTAAAGACTAAAGATTCTGGCCAGTTTTCCTATTTTACTGCTCATCCAGGTATTACAAGAGGCGGCCATTATCATCATACTAAAACTGAAAAATTTCTCGTTATAAAAGGTACCGCTCGTTTTGGTTTTAGACATATTATTACAGACGAAGTTTTCGAAATCGACATTTCTGCAGGTACCCCAAAAATAGTCGAGACTATCCCTGGGTGGTCGCATGATATTACTAATGTCGGAGATGAGGAAATGATAGTAATGCTTTGGGCTAATGAGATTTTTGACAAAGACAATCCGGACACAGTTTCGAGTATAGTGTGATATGAAAAAATTGAAAATAATGACAGTGGTTGGTACAAGGCCAGAGATTATTAGGCTTTCACGGGTTATGGCTGTGCTTGATATTTACTGTGACCACCTCATTATCCATACAGGACAAAATTATGATTATGAATTAAATCAAATTTTCTTTGACGATCTAAAGCTCCGTAAGCCTGACCATTTTTTAGACGCAGCAGGTTCAAGCGGTGCAGAGACTATAGGGAAAGTCGTCATTGCAGTAGACAAAATACTTGCTGATGAAACTCCTGATGCAATGCTTGTGCTCGGCGACACGAATAGTTGCATGGCGGTAATACCAGCGAAAAGGCGAAAAATCCCAGTTTTTCACATGGAGGCTGGTAACCGCTGTTTTGATATGCGTGTTCCTGAAGAGATAAATAGAAAGATTGTGGATCATACCGCAGATATAAACCTAACTTACAG
>NYWX01000021.1 GCA_002685275.1 Gammaproteobacteria bacterium | reverse complement strand
TACTGAGGCTTTAGTTTCTATTGATATTAACTCTGCACGAGCAACTAAGGGTACTGATATCGAAGCAACGGCTCTAAATACTAATTTAGAAGCTGCTGATGAAATTGCACGCCAATTAAGAATTCGTGACCTAGGTGGCCTTATTGTTATTGATTTTATTGATATGGGACCACAAAAAAATCAACGAGAAGTAGAGAACCGTCTGAAAAGTGCTGTTTATGATGATAGAGCAAGAGTGCAAATAGGTAAAATTAGTCGATTTGGGTTGCTTGAAATGTCTCGACAGCGATTAAGGCCATCAATCGGCGAGTCTTCTTACAAAACCTGTCCTCGCTGCACTGGTGTTGGAACAATTCGTGGTACTGAATCTTTAGCCTTAGCAATTCTTCGAGTTATTGGTCAAGAAGCGAGAAAAGAGAGGACATCGAAGGTAATAGCTCAATTACCAGTAGAAGTAGCAACTTACCTTTTAAATGAGAAACGTGATTGGGTGCAAAATCTTGAGGATAAAAGTGAGACGCAAGTCGTCTTAGTTGCAAATTCACTGTTTGAAACACCACATTATGAGGTTCGTCGCGTACGCGATGATCAATTAGATCTACCCGAAAATTTAGGTAGTAGCTTTACGCTCGTTAATAATGCAATTGAGCCTGAGTCACCTCAATCAGTATTGGCACGCAAAGGAGTAGAGCCTGCTGCTATTGATACAATTAAACCCTCAACTCCTGCACCTCAGCGAAATAGATCTTTTTGGAGGTTTATATGGAAAGTAATTCTTAATTTATTTGGTGCAACTAAAATCAATAACAAGAGATCAAATAAATACAAGAAAAACTTTAAAAATAAAAGTGGAAGACGATCTCAAAGAAAACCACACGGTCGTTTAGATAATCGCAATAACCAACGTAGGAAGGTTAATAGAAAGCATACTGATAAGCAGGCTATCAATAAAAAACAAACAAAAGATATAGATAAGAATCAAAAGAATCAAACTTCAAAAAAGAATAAAGATGAAAAGATTGATAATGGCAGTAATGATCAAAAACAAAACCGTAATCGACGAAGCAGAAATGACAGACGTCGAAATTTTAGTAAAAAGAAGAAACAAACGAAAGAAAATTTACAGCAAAATTCAATTAATGAATTAAAAGATGAAAAAAATATTAAGATAACAAGTGAACTTCAAGATAATTCTGCTTTGGGAAAAAAACCGGGGATAATAGAATCATCAGAAGAAAATAAAAAAGAGATAAGCAAAGGATCTAATATTCAAAATGCTACATCTAATTACAATGCACCTGAAAAAATAAAAAAGAATGATCCTGGTATTAAAGAATTACCAGATCAAGTTAAGGAAAATTCAAATAATAATCATGATAAAGGTCAATCAAAATTAAAACCTAGAAATGAATCAGATATCCTTAAAGAAAATTACGATAAGCCGGCTTCTAGGCCAAAGGATCAAATAAAAAAAGATAGCAAATTAAAGCCATCTTCAAAGTTGCTCCCATGGGATACTGAATAATATTTAATTAGATTTTTGTGTCGATATTTCTTGTAATAAACCTATCGAAGCTTCTTCAACTAAATCGAGGACATGCTCAAATCCATCTTCATCACCGTAGTAAGGATCCGGAACTTCCTCTAAATTTCTTTTTGTAAAGTTTAAAAATAATTGAATTTTATCGTGGTATATTTCAGAAGATTTTCCTTTAAGAAAGGATAAGTTTGTTGTATCCATAGCAATTATATAATCAAATTTTTCGAAATCATCATCCACAACCAATCTAGCTCTGAGCATTTTCAAAGATACCCCTCTTTCCTTTGCAGCACTGATAGCTCTATGGTCTGGAGGTTCGCCTATGTGGTAAGCATGTGTACCTGCAGAATCAACTTTAATTTTTTTTTTGAGGCTAGATTGATTAAGGAACTTCGTGAAAACACCCTCAGCTGTAGGAGAGCGGCAAATATTACCCATACAGACAAATAAAATTGAAATGTTTTGTTTATTTTTTAGCATTGATAAATTTTCTCTTAGATGGATTTATTACAATTTCAAAGATAAGCATCATTGTATTAGTTTGTAAAAACTGAGACCAGTTTTAAATTAACTTTGAAACTTTTTGCAGGTCTTCAATTGTATCAATACCAATACCTGGTCTTTCAGTTGGCGTGCAAACTGCAATCTTCATTCCGAGTGATAAAGCACGTAATTGTTCTAATTTCTCACACTTCTCTATTAATGGTGGGTTGGTGGCAATTAGTTGCCTTAATACTCCACATCTATATGCATAGATTCCATGATGATGTAACGCAACTTTCATTGAAAAATCTTTTTTTTCTAGAAAATCTTCATTGGGAATAGGAGATCTTGAAAAATAAATTGCATTATTATATTGATTACAAATTACTTTTACGCAATTAGGATCTTCGAAATCATTTCTACTTAAAAATGGTGAAGCTAATGTTGAAATGTCTGCTTCTTTCTCAATAAGTAGATTCGCACATTCCTTAATTGCAGATTTTGGCATTAGTGGCTCATCGCCTTGCAAATTAACTACTATTTGAGCGTCATCCCAATTAAGTAAGTTGGCAACTTCCGTAATACGCTCCATACCAGACTTATGATTCTCTGATGTCATGCAAACCTTTGCTCCAAAAGACTCAGCATTCTCAGCAATTAATTTGCTTTCTGTGGCTATAATTATCTCTTTTGCACCACTTTCTAAGCCACATTCATATACATGCTGGATCATTGTCTTACCATTGAGATCAATGAGGGGCTTACCTGGAAGTCTTAAGGAGGAATAACGAGATGGAATAACAACAAAAAAACTTTCCATTATTTTCCCCAAAAAGACTTTAAACGTGATTCAATTCTATCAAGTAAAGCAGTTGACATTGAAGTTTTCATAAATAATTCGATAGGAATAAACCAAAACTTATCAGACATATTTCTTCCAAACTTAACAGCATCTTTTTCCGTCATGAATATGTCATGCTGGTCACCAAAATCTAGATCCTCAACAGAAAGTACAGCATGATCTGGAAAACTGTGCTCAATAATTTTTACATCATAAGATCTTAAGAGCTCAAAAAACCGTTTTGGATTTCCAATTCCTGCAACTGCATGTAAAGTCATACCTTTAAATGACTCTAATGGTTGACTTAAAGAACCGTTTAAGCGAGTTGCGCCAAGAGCTTTTAATTTAAAAGGCATCGCATTTTTAAAATTATTTGCTCCATTGACTAGTATCTGATCAACCTTCATTAATCTAGACGGTTGATCTCTTAATGGTCCTGAGGGAATTAGACGGAAATTACCAAGGCCTCTAGAACCGTCAATAATACAAATCTCAAAATCACGATTTAATTGGGAGTGCTGCAAACCATCATCGGATATTATAACGTTAACACCATCATTGATTAACATCATGGAGGCTCTTGTACGATTCTTATCTACAATAACGGGGCAACTTAACCTTCTTGCAAGTAAGACTGGTTCGTCACCAACAATGCTTGTATCACTATGTTTAGCAACTCTTATCGGATAATTAGATTTATGACTGCCGCCATAACCTCGGCTAATAATACCAGGAAAATAACCTCTATCCTTAAGTTCGTTCGCGAGCCATACAACAGTTGGAGTTTTTCCAGTTCCTCCAACTGTGATATTACCAACAACAATTACAGGAACTTTAACCTTATTAGACAATAGAAAATTATTACGATACAAAAATTCTTTGATTTTAATTATTATCAAATACAAACCACTTAATGGTAATAATATTAGTCCTGATACGGCGTCTTCATACCAAACTCTATGTATCCATCTATATATAATATTCACAATTTATTGTATTTCACTAAATTGCATGCGATATAAATTTGCATATTGCCCATCGTTATTAATAAGATCTTTGTGAGTTCCTTGCTCAACAATCTTTCCTGCGTCAAGGACTATAATTTTATCTGCTTTCTCCACAGTGGATAAGCGATGCGCAATGACAAGCGTTGTACGATCTTTCATAAGTAAATTCAAAGCATCTTGAATGTGTCTTTCTGATTGAGTATCTAAAGCTGATGTAGCCTCATCAAGTACTAGTATAGGTGCATTCTTAAGTAATGCTCTACCTATCGCTATACGCTGTCTCTGGCCTCCTGACAGCAGCATACCTCGATCACCAACAATTGTGTCCAAACCATTGGGAAGATCCTTAGCGAAATCATTAATAAAAGCCGCTTCAGCAACTTTAAGTAAATCTTTTTCATTGCAAGGCTTCAGTTGCCCATATGTGAGATTACTTTTTATAGATTCATTAAAGAGAATTACATCTTGACTAACTAAAGAAATATTTTCACGCAAACTTTCTAAGGTAAAATCACTGATTGATATATCATCAATTGAAATTTTTCCAGAATTAATTTCATAAAACCTAGGTAATAAATTCACTAATGTGGACTTTCCACTGCCTGAGTGACCAACAATTGCTAAAACCTTTCCAGCTCCTATTGAAACACTGACATCGTCAATAACTAAGTTATCTTTATCATAAGAAAAATCAACACTATCAAATTTAACATTTCCATTAACGCGTTTTATTTTTGTAGTGCCAATATCTTTTTCATCTTTTTGATCAAGAATCATAAAAAGACTATCAGCTCCTGCGACACCTCTTTGCAATGTAGCATTCACATTTGTAATTCTTCGTAAAGGCTGAAGCATCAGCATCATCGCAGAAAAAAATGAAATAAATTGTCCTGGCGATAAGACTCCCTGAATTGACTGAAGACTAGCTATGTAAATTACCAGCGCAAGTCCAAATCCAAAAATAACTTGTGTAATGGCGACCCCTAATGAGCGCACTCGAATAAGTTTTAAGTTTTGCTTACGGTTTTTCTCATCAACCCCAGTCAATCGATTACGCTCATACTTATAACCATTGAAAGCCTTAACAACAGTGTTTCCTCGAATAATTTCTTCAGTAAGTTGGGTCACTTCACCTACAGAGTCTTGAATTCGCTCGCTGTAACGACGAAATGCAATGCCAAGTAATTGTACTAATACTGCAATTATTGGAAATAATATTGCTACAAAAATAGTTAAAGTTGGACTGTGGAATAACATAACGCCAATTGCAGCCAACACCGTCATGACATCTCTTACTGCGATAGTGACAACACTTGTGACTGATTCAGCAATCATTTCTACATTAAAGGTTAGCCGCGAAAGTAGCGGTCTCAGCAGGTTGTGAATCAAAAAATTTTAATGGCAACGTAAGAAATTTTCCAAAAACTTGCCGTCTTAAATCACTTATTACACTTCTGCCAATCCATCCCAATGAAGCTTCAGTTGCAAATCCTGATATACCACGCATTATGAAGATTGACATAAATGCAATTGGTATCCACTTACTAGTTTCTACTTCTTTTGCAACTAAAGTTTCATCCATTAATGGTTGCAATAAATATACAAGGCTAGCTTCAACAATAGCTGTTACCACCATCCCGATGATAGCTATTAACCCAATCAATTTATGAGGGGTGACGTAGCGCCATAAACGACGGTAGATAACTCTAATTTTTAGATCAACATGCTTATTCAATTTTTCACTTTTTCCAAATGCGCTTAAAAACTTTAATTAAATCTTTTTAGCTATATATTAAAATAATAAGACTAACATGTACCTTCAACATAGAGAGGTTCCAATGCTTTACGTTCTATTTAATAAACCTTTGCTAGTAGAAACATCGCCTCTGTTTTCTAAACCATGAGATTTTATGAATCATATAGATAGCAATATACATTGGCAGAAACAAAAATTCTTGTTTTAGTCACTCAGAACAATATGAAAAATTACTTTATATCGAATCTTTGCTATAAGTTTTTTAAAAGAAACTTTTAAAAACAACAAAATTGCCACTTAAGGTAGTAATAACTTAGAAAAGACAATCTAATTTAACAAATTTTTTAGGTCAAGAACTGAAAGTCCAACTATCATTAAGAATATATTGAGAAATTGAAGTAAAAAATTTCTACTCAATCCAAATTATGAGTATCTTAGATATAAATTTAAACTGGAATCTTAAATGTTAAGAAGTTTTTTTAAAAAATTAGCTCTTAAAAATCACCATTTCATGGAAGAGTGGTACATGTTGTCGTTTCGACATCTTCTTCAAGATAATCGATTGTGGAGCGTGCGAAGAAAAAATGTGGTTCCCGCATTTGCTATTGGTCTATTTATTGCTTTTATGCCAATACCTGGTCATACAATTTTAGGGATTCTTTTTGCAATAATATTACGTATTAACGTTCCAATAGCAGCAATTGCGACATGGATAAGTAATCCATTAACTATTGGGCCTATGTATTATTTTGGGTATCGTTTAGGCCTTACTTTATTCGATTTACCTATGCAGGAATTTGATTTTGAACTATCGTGGAGTTGGATAACTCATACTTTCACAAATATTTGGCAACCATTGTTACTGGGATGCTTAATTCTTGGAATTATAACTGCTTCTCTAGGTTACCTTTTATTAGAAATTCTGTGGAAGATTTCAATCTCTAATTACAAGATTCGAAAAAAAAATTACAGATCTAAATAGTATTTTTATCTACTAATCTCAATTCACCATTCTCAAGAACAAATATACGATCCATTTTTTTTGCAATGGAACGATCATGTGTAACAACTATCAAGCTGGTTTTAAAATCTTTATTTAAACGTAACATAATCTTGAGTATCTTTTCTCCATTACTTGAATCAAGATTTCCTGTTGGCTCATCTGCCAAAACAAGGCTCGGCCTTGTTATAAGGGCTCTTGCAACTGCTACTCTTTGACGCTCCCCGCCAGATAGCTCGCCAGGCTTATGATGGAATCTTTGATTAAGACCAACACGATCAAGTAATATTTCTGCAGATTTAATAGCTAAATCTCTCGAATATCTGCGTATCATGAGCGGCATCGCAACATTTTCAACTGCAGTAAATTCAGGCAAAAGATGATGAAACTGATAAATAAATCCAATATTTTGGTTACGTAACTTTCCTTTCATGGCTTCATTGATGCCATGCATGGGCATTTTATTTATAAAGACTTCTCCCTCATCAGGATCATCAAGTCCCCCTATTATTTGCAATAAAGTTGTTTTACCTGAGCCAGATGCACCAATTATTGCTACTCGTTCGCCAGGATGGATTTGCATATCAATGCCACGCAAAACAAATAATGTTGATACACCCTCATCAAAACGACGAACGATACCTTTACAGTTGAGCACTAGATTAGTCATATTTTAAAGCCTCAGCTGGTGCTGTTCTCGCAGAAACCCAAGCAGGATAAATAGTTGATATTAATGTTAATAATAATGTTAACAATCCAATCATAAAAACATCAAAAAAGACAACTTCTGATGGCAGATCACTAATAAAATAAACATCCGCTGCTAAAAATTTTATTCCAAAAAGTGACTCAAAAAAAACAATTATTAATTCCAGGTTTACAGCCACTGCAATCCCAAAAGATATACCCATAAAAGTGCCAATAATTCCAATAATACTTCCTTGAGTAATAAATATCTTTAGAACACTTAATGGACTGGCTCCAATTGACTTTAAAATAGCAATATCTGCTTGCTTATCTTTGACAACCATAAATAGTGTTGAAACAATATTAAATACTGCAACACTTATTACCATCAGTAAAATGATGAAAAGAATTGATTTAGTTACTTGGATTGAGCGAAAAAAATTAATGTGACTTCTTGTCCAGTCATTAACAAGAACACTTTTTCCATTCTCTAAAGCAATCTCACGAACAATTTCTGGAGCTTGGTAAATATTATCTACTGATAATCTGATTCCGCTTATAGAGTCGTCCATAAGGAATAATTTCTTTGCATCTGCAATATTTATAAATGCAAGGCGATGGTCAAACTCATACATACCTACTCTAAATATGCCGCTAACCGTGAATCTTTTTGTTCTAGGTATCAAGCCTGCAGGTGTCACCCTACCTTCAGCTAAAGTCAAAGTAACCTTATCTCCAATTTTAACATTCATTGCATTTGCAAGCTCTAAACCAAGGATAATTTGGTAAGATCCAGGCATTAAAGATTCAAGAGAGCCGATTTGCATTACATCAGCTATACCAGATACTTTATATTCAATCGTGGGATCAATTCCTCTCAATGTGGTGCCACTTATATTTTCTTTAAAAACTAATAAAGCTTCGCCATCAATGTAAGGAGCCACTGAGTTAACCCTAGAATTATTGTTAGCAATTGAAATGATTTCATCTGCGTTCCTCATATGGCCATCCGTTGCTTCAATGCTTGCATGCTCTGTCATCGCTAATAATCGATCCCTTAATTCTCGCTCAAATCCATTTACGACCGACATAACAATAATTAATACAGCCACTGCAATTGCAATCCCTGACATCGAGATAAGGGATATAAGAGATACGAATTTATTGCTACTTTTAGATCGAACATAGCGGTAGCCTAATAAGAATTCGAAGTATTTACTCACTTTAAATTACTCATCACGAAGCACGCTAGCAGGATTAACCAAAGCAGCTTTTCTTGCTGGATAGAGTGTTGCAATTGATGTTAGCAAGAATGATAAAACCGAAATTAATAAAATATCATATATTTCAATGTTAGAAGGAATTTCAGTTATGTAATAAACATCTCCAGGCATTATTTGAAAATTTAAGAATTGCTCAAGAGCTGGAACTATAGTTGGAATATTTATAGCAATAGTCGTGCCCAAAATAACCCCTAAAATAACTCCAACCCAGCCAATAAGAATACCTTGGATAAAAAATATGTTAACAACATCTTTTGGTGTCATACCCAAAGTTCTCAAAACAGCAATTTCTGATTTTTTGTCAGTCACAACCATTACTAGACTTGCGACAATATTAAAAGCTGCCACTCCAATTATAAGTGACAGAATTAAAGACATCATCATTTTTTCTAACCGGATTGCACGAAAATAACTTTCATTCTCAACAGACCAATCATTGCTTTTAAAGCTGCTACCAAATTTTTTCTGTAAAGATTGTGAAATACGTGGTGCAGAAAAAACATTGTCTGCCCTATATCTTATTGAAGTTACTGATGATCCCATATCTAATATTTTTGCTAAATCTTTTAAATTTGCTAATGCAATAGAAGCATCATAATTATGCAACCCAACTTCAAAAATACCTTTAACTGAAAAGCTTTCAAGAACAGGCATAATAGTTCCATCGTCTATTGGTTTAGGTATAAGTAAAATCACCCTGTCTCCAATATTAACATTTAAGTTGTAGGCTAAAATACGACCTAGAATAATGTTACGACTTTCACTTTTAATATTTTTTAAATTACCCTCAATTATATTGATAAAATCACCAGATAATTTCTTCTCATGCAAGTAATCAACACCATGCACCATGATAGGGAATAATTCTTTATTAGATCGAATCATACCTTCTAATTGAACAAAAGGTGCTGCGGCAATCACGCCTGGTTCTTTATTGATCTTTGCAACAACCGACTCCCAATTCTCAGTTGATCCGTCAGCTGCTTCAAGATAACCGTGCGCTGACATACTCAATAATCGCTCACGTAACTCACCTTCAAATCCATTCATTACAGATAAAATTACAATCAGTGCAGCAACACCAAGTGAAACACCAATAACTGAGGTAAGTGTTACAAATGATACAAAGCGATTACGTTGCTTGGCTTTAAGGTAACGTAGCCCAATAAAAAGCTGGATGGAATTAATCATAATTATGTATTATTTCATATTTA
>NYWX01000069.1 GCA_002685275.1 Gammaproteobacteria bacterium | reverse complement strand
TGAGAAATGCCTTCCATAAGACAGCCATCTCCTAGAAAAGCCCAGGTCTTATGATCAACAACATTGTGTCCAGGTTGATTGAATTCTGCTGCTAATATTTTTTCAGCAATAGCCATACCCACTGCATTACTAAGTCCTTGACCTAGAGGGCCAGTAGTTGTTTCGATTGGCCCCCCTGGCTCAAATTCTGGATGGCCAGCGGTCCTATATCCCATTTGACGAAAATTTCTGATCTGTTCAATTGAAAAATCTTCATAGCCTGACAGGTGCAATAAACTATAAAGCAACATAGACCCATGACCGTTAGATAAAACAAAACGGTCGCGATTTGCCCATCTAGGATTATTTGGATTATGCTGAAGAAAATCGTTCCAAAGAACTTCTGCTATATCCGCCATTCCCATTGGTGCTCCTGGGTGACCTGAGTTTGCAGCTTGAACCGCATCCATACTCAGAGCTCGAATTGCATTCGCTAGATTGCGGCGCTTTGACTGGCCGCCATTTGAATCTTTATTTGACATTGATGACCTGTTATTTTAACGAGCCGTTTTACGGCCCTGTGTTATTGAGGAAGAAATCAAATTCATTTAACATCTTATTTTCCCTATTATAGAGGACCGGATCAAGGTTACAATGCACCTCTTTTAACTTAATTTGAAAAAATATTATGCCTGAAGCTTTTCTATTCACATCAGAGTCGGTCTCAGAAGGACATCCAGACAAGATTTCTGATCAAATTTCTGATGCAATCTTAGATGAAATAATCGCAAATGATCCAGATGCTAGGGTTGCTTGCGAGACAATGATAAAAACTGGAATGATAGTTGTTGCTGGAGAAGTTACCACATCTGCAACTATCGATATAGAGGATATAGCTCGGAAAACTGTCATTGATATTGGATATAATGATTCTAATTTTGGGTTTGATGGCGCGACATGCGCAGTTCTTAATGCTATCGGAAAACAATCGCCAGATATTGCACTGGGCGTAGATCGGGGCTCAAAAGAAAAACAAGGTGCTGGAGATCAAGGTCTAATGTTTGGGTATGCCTGTAATGAAACAGATGTTTTGATGCCGGCGCCAATCACTTACTCACATCGACTAGTCCAACGTCAATCTAAGGTTCGAAAAAATGGAATTTTACCATGGTTACGTCCTGACGCAAAAAGCCAAGTGACATTTAATTATGAAGACAATAAACCAGTATCAATAAATGCTGTGGTTTTATCGTCACAACATTCGCCAGACATATCTTTATCAGATTTGCGCGAAGGAATAATGGAAGAAATAATTAAACCTGTAATTCCTGAAAATCTTCTCAGTAAAAATACTCAATACCATATAAACCCAACAGGTCGTTTTGAAATTGGTGGTCCAATGGGAGATTGCGGGCTAACTGGAAGAAAAATTATTGTTGATACTTACGGTGGCTCAGCCAGGCATGGGGGTGGTGCTTTTTCTGGTAAAGACCCATCAAAAGTTGATCGCTCCGCAGCCTATGCAAGCAGGTATGTAGCAAAAAATATTGTAGCTGCTGGGCTTGCTGAACGCTGTGAAATTCAAATTTCATATGCGATTGGTTTAGCAGAACCAACTTCTATTAGTGTTTATACTTTTGGCACAGGTTCCATTCCTGATGTTAAAATGACAGAATTGATTCGTGAATATTTTGATCTCACCCCTTATGGTATTTTAAAAATGTTAGATTTATTGCGCCCGATTTATCTTAAAACTGCTGCTTATGGACATTTTGGTCGTGAAGACATTGAATTTAGCTGGGAACGAACAAATAAAGTAGATGCGCTCAAAGCAGCAACATCTTAGATAAATAATAATTTTTGGAGATAAAACTATGAGCAGTGAAGCTCAAACCATCCAACAAGACGATTACAAAGTTGCAGATATATCCTTGGCTGATTGGGGTCGAAAGGAAATAATGATTGCTGAAACAGAAATGCCCGGACTAATGGCTCTTAGAGAAGAGTATAAAGATAAAAAACCCTTGGATGGTGTACGTCTGACTGGCTGTTTACATATGACCATTCAAACTGCAGTTTTAATTGAAACTCTCAGTGATCTAGGAGCAGATATTCGCTGGTCTTCATGCAATATTTTTTCTACCCAAGATCATGCGGCAGCGGCTATTGCAGAAGCAGGTATTCCTGTATTTGCTTGGAAGGGTGAATCTGAGGAAGAGTATTGGTGGTGTGTAGAGAAAACTATCAATGGTCCTTATGGCTGGCAACCAAATATGATTCTAGATGATGGTGGTGACCTCACGATGCTACTACATGAAAAATATCCAGAAATTATGAAGAACGTAAAAGGATTATCTGAAGAGACAACAACAGGCGTTAAGCGTTTGTATGACATGATGAAGGACGGTTCACTTGCCTGCCCTGCTTTTAATGTAAATGACTCAGTAACAAAGTCTAAATTTGATAATTTGTATGGATGCCGAGAATCTCTTGTAGATGGAATCAAACGAGCAACTGATGTGATGATTGCTGGAAAAGTTGCAGTTGTCTGTGGTTACGGAGATGTAGGTAAAGGTTCCGCTCAGTCTCTAAAGGGCCTTGGAGCAACAGTTTGGGTTACTGAGGTAGATCCTATTTGCGCATTACAAGCTGCCATGGAAGGTTTCAGAGTTGTTAGATTTGATGAAATTTGCGAAGAAGTCGATATTGTTGTTACTGCAACTGGCAATTATCATATTGTTACTGGTGCGCAAATGGAACGAATGAAGAACCAAGCTATCATTTGTAATATTGGTCATTTTGATAATGAAATTGATGTTGCCTATCTAAAAAAATATGAGTGGGAAAATGTTAAACCACAAGTTGATCATATTATATTTCCTGATGGCAAAAGAATTATTTTGCTAGCGGAGGGTCGTCTTGTAAATCTTGGTTGTGCTACGGGGCATCCAAGTTTTGTAATGTCAGCATCATTTACAAATCAGGTACTTGCGCAGATAGAGCTTTGGAATAACAGTGAAAATTATAAAAACGAAGTTTATGTTTTACCAAAACATCTTGATGAAAAGGTTGCTCGATTACATTTAGATCGCATTGGCGCAAAAATTACCGAGATGTCTAAAGAGCAGGCTGACTATATTGGTGTTAAAAAATCTGGTCCATACAAGCCTGAGCAATATCGATATTAAGAAATTAATTAGTTAATTTAATTTTTCAAGGGACTATGTATGGGTCTGTTTAGTGATGCCCAAAAGTTCATTGCTGGAGGTGTAAATTCTCCAGTTCGTGCATTTAACGGTGTAGGTGGTGAACCGGTATTTATAAAGAAGGCTTCCGGTGCTTTTCTAGAAAGTGAAGATGGTCGTCAATTCATCGATTATGTCGGGTCATGGGGGCCAATGATTCTAGGTCACAGTCACCCGGATATAGTTAATGCTGTAATTGAAACTGCAAAAAAGGGGTTAAGTTTCGGCGCGCCTTGTGTGCTTGAAACTCGCATTGCAGAAAAAATTTGCAAACTTGTTCCCTCTATAGAAAAAGTTCGAATGGTAAGTTCTGGTACTGAAGCAACAATGAGCGCGATTAGACTTGCACGAGGCTTCTCAGGAAAAGATAAGATTATTAAATTTGAGGGTTGTTATCATGGGCACTCTGATTCTTTACTAATAAAAGCTGGATCTGGTGCTCTCACGTTAGGTGTCCCAAGCTCACCGGGTGTTCCAGCTGGCCTTGCAAAACATACCATTACTCTCCCCTTTAATGACATCAATGCTATTAAAAAAGCATTTAAGGAATTTGGAGAAAAGATTGCTTGCGTAATAATCGAACCCATAACTGGCAATATGAATATGATTACTCCGGTACCAGGTTTTCTTGAAAACCTTCGGGAGTTATGCACTTCTACAAAAACTATTCTTATTTTTGATGAAGTGATGACTGGATTTAGAGTGGCAAAAGGTGGAGCACAGTCGATTTACGAAATTACCCCTGACTTGACAACGCTTGGAAAAATTGTTGGCGGAGGTATGCCGGCAGCAGCTTTTGGAGGACGAGCTGATATCATGAATTGTTTAGCTCCAGATGGACCTGTTTACCAAGCTGGAACTCTCTCAGGTAATCCGGTTGCTATGGCCGCTGGTCTGGCGACTTTAGAGGCAATAGATCAAGTTGGATTTTACGAATCACTCAGTGTTAAAACAGAAAAATTAGTTAATGGTCTTAAATTAGCGGCTTCAGAAGCTGGCATTCCAATAGCCACTGAATGCAAAGGAGGTATGTTTGGAATATTTTTTACGAATATTCCATCAGTTTCTTCATTTGAGGAAGTTGCTTCCACTGACATTATGAGATTTAAAAAATTCTTTCATGGAATGCTCAACGAGGGCATTTACTTAGCACCTTCGGCATATGAAGCAGGTTTTGTTTCTGCAGCACATAGTGATCAAGACATTGATAAAACAATTAGAGCTGCAAAAAAAGTTTTTTTATCATTTTAAATCAAATTCATTGAATCTGGATAATTGTCTTATTGATTCCCTGATCTGCGAAAAGATTCTAATAATTTAACTATTTGTTTTAACCTTTCGGTTGTACTACTGCTTTCAAGACTGGCTTGCTTTTCAGTTAGATTAATTGGTAAAACCTCAAAGAAACGATGAGAAACCCACACCGCATCATCATAATGTCTGTCTAGCCCCTCATATAAAGGACCCAGCTCCTTTAATATATTCTTAAGTATTCCTGATAAAAATTTTAAATCAGGAGGTAAAGCGAAAGATTTTTCTTCTTCAATTAATTCAATCTTAGCTATATTTAAACCTTTAGCTTCGCGGTCACATGAAATCATACGAAATCGCTGACCGCCTCTTGCAGTTATACCGAGCAACCCATCACTACCTTGATGAAAATCATTTATTTTGGCGAGTGTTCCAACTTTATAAACTGAAGCTTTACTGACATTGAAATCATCCTGGACTAAAAGGACTCCAAATGGCCGATCTAATTTCATGCGTTCACTAACCATGTCAATATAACGTGTTTCAAAAATTCTAAGGGGTAACGGCCCATTTGGAAATAAAACTACATTGAGTGGAAATATAGGTATTTTCATTATTTTAGTGCTTATGAATTTAAATTGGTGGATCTTTGCAGAATTTTAGATAATTTTTGTCTTGCTGACCCAAAGCTTCCATTGCTCATAAATATAATTTGATCACCATTCCTTACTTCTTTAGACATACTGATAACTAGTTGATCATAATCAGTATGTATTTGTATTTTCTTACCGAAATATTCAAGTAAAAAATTTAAACTACAATTCATATCGTTTGGTTGATACAACCAGATCAAATCACCATCTCTTAGAGAATCTACAAGTTTGCTATTATGAATACCTAGTTTCATAGTATTTGATTTTGGTTCAACAGCAACTAAAACTCTACGACCCGGATTTCGTCGACACATAGAAGTTATTGATGTTTTAATTGATGTTGGGTGATGAGCAAAATCATCGTAAATATTTATATCTTCAATGCTAGAAGTGAGCTCCATCCTCCTCTTGACACCTTCAAATCGAGATAAGGATTTAACGGCATTTTCAAAATTGATACCAACTGATTCAACTGCAGCAATTGCGGCTAGTGCGTTTTCAAGATTATGCTTACCTCCCATTTGCCATTCAGTATCTACAGATAGTCCATTAGGATTTTTTATTTCAATATATTTTTCTAAATTATCATTAAATTTAGCAACCCAATCATTATTATTGTCAATTCCAAACTTTTGTATTGGTGTCCAACACCCCATATTAAGTAAACTTTGTAGATTCTCATCTGCGCCATTAGCAATAATATTTCCATTGGCAGGCATCATGCGAAGTAACTGATGAAATTGCCATTTGATATCATCCAAATTTTTATAGATATCAGCGTGATCATACTCAAGATTATTAAGTACTAAAGTTTGAGGTTTATAATGAACAAATTTTGCTCTTTTATCAAAGAAAGCAGTATCGTACTCATCGGCTTCAACAATAAAAAATTTAGACTTTCCGATGCGCGCTGAAATTCCAAAATTTAATGGAACTCCTCCAATTAAGAATCCAGGATTTAGGCCGGCATCCTCAAGAATCCAAGCAATCATGCTGGCAGTTGTAGTCTTGCCATGCGTGCCTGCAATAGCAATTACGTGGTAATCATTTAATACCCTACTTGCTAACCAATCAGGGCCAGATGAATATGAGTAATTATTATTTAACATCTTTTCAATGATGCCTACTCCGCGACTCATCACATTACCAACAACGATATGGTCTGGATTGATTGCAAGCTGATCTGATCCAAAGCCCGCGTGAATACTAACGCCTAGTTTTTTTAGTTGTGTACTCATCGGCGGATAAACATTCAGATCGCACCCTGTAACCTTGTATCCAGATGAATGGGAAAGCACTGCCACTCCACCCATAAATGTCCCACAAATTCCAAGTATATGTATATGCATTTTCTTTTTTATTTTGATTAAAAAATTGGTTTCAAGAGAGCAAAAAATTGAAGTTGCATAAAAAGTACTGCAATTGTAATCAAAAAACCAGTTACCCATTGCCGATTAATTGTATGAGCAATGATGTACCCTTCTACGGGTATCGACCAAAGCCAAATAATTTGCATCATTAGCCTTATCCCATTATTCGCAAACATAGAAGATAAGACCAGTTGTCCTACAAATAAAATTATACTAAAGATTACGCTACAGCCAAGAATTGCTATAATGCAACGAATAATCCTTTCACTATATCCAAATAAATTTATGATAAGTGAGTATATTATTAAACCAATTGATACCAATACTAAATCAAATAAAAAATTTTCCTCTTGATCAAGATTAATTGTTATTGAATTTAATAAACCAATTAGATACCAAATAACTGAAACAATAATTAAGATTGGAGTTGAATTCGGGACGTCTGCCGGACTTTTTCGGAAGAAGGTTATTTGAATGAAAGTTTTAAGTAGAATTATCACAACATTAATCATCGCATGTTAATCTTAATTTCTAAATCTTTTAAGCTCATTTTTTATGCTTGAATATCATTTCATTAATCATCCTAACAAAATTATTCAGAATATCTCTGGATATAATGAAATTGGCCTAGATACAGAATTTATGAGGGAAAAAACCTTTTTTCCTCAGTTATGCCTCGTTCAAATATCCACTCGAGATAATATCTTTTGTATTGATCCATTTACGAAAGATGACCAAACTAAATTTTGGAAAGAACTTCTTTCTAAAAATTGGATTGTTCATTCAGCACGGCAAGATATTGAAGTTATTTTCCAAACAACTGGAATAATGCCAAATACAATATTCGATACCCAAATAGCTGCAGAGATAATTGGTATGCAGGTTCAGATTGGATACGCGAATCTAATTAAAGAACTTTTTGGAATTAATATAACTAAATCACATACGCGTTCAGACTGGGCACAACGACCTCTAAAAAAAGAATTTTTAGACTATGCCGCTGAAGATGTAATGTATTTATTACCTATTGCAAATATTCTTTCCGAGAAGCTTGATAAAAAAGGACGGCTGGACTGGGCACATCAAGATTCAGCACTTTTATTAAACCCGAATCTTTATAAATTAACTTATAAGTCGGCAATAGATCGCATAAAGGGTGCTAGAAAATTTTTTGGTGTTAAGCGTGAAGTAGCCATTCAACTTGCCTCTTGGAGAGAGAAAGAAGCAATTCTTCGTAATAGACCAAGACAATGGATTATCAGTGATAAAAATTTATTGGATATAGCGGATAGATTACCAGTCTCTAGAAAACAGCTTTCTGAGATAAAGGGATTGCCATCAAAATTTATTGCTAATTTTGACATACATATAATTAATAATATTGAGAAAAAAAATGAACTCAATAAAATCCATAAACCCCCACAACCTATCAATGAAGATCAAAAAGAACTTTTAAAGAAAATGTATAAAATAGTTTCAGAATGTGCAAAAGATCATGGTCTAGCAACAGAAACGCTAGCATCAAAACGTGAATTATCTCTAATAATTACAAAAGGTGGAGCAGGAGCGAAAATTATTAATGGCTGGAGAAGACATCTTATTGGGGAACAATTACTAAAATTAGTCCAAGCATAAATTAGTAAAGAATAATCCAAATTTTATAGTTACATCAAATTAATGCTGCATTTAGTCGCCCATAGACGCTATCAATCGATCCTTTAGCATCAATTGTAATAAGTTTATTTTGATCTTTATAAAATTTTATTAATGGCTCTGTGTTCTCACGATAAACTTCTAAACGATTTTTAATTGTATTTTCATTATCATCTTCACGTTGAATTAATTCCCCACCAGCATTAATGCATTCATTTAGCTCTTCTTGTTTTGAGAAATAAATATTTAAGAGCTTTCCAGTTAAAGAGCACGTTCTGCGACCAGTCAATCTTTTCAAAAGAAGTTTAAAGTCAACATCCATTAAAATGGCTGCATTAAGTGAAATATTCATTTGGAATAATAATTGCTCTAAATCATGAGCTTGTTTCTCAGTTCGTGGAAAACCATCGAGAATGAAGCCTTCTTTAGCGTCATCCTTCGTTAATCTTTCACTGATAATTCCAAGAACAATGTCATCAGGGACTAAATCACCAGAATCTATAATAGCCTTTGCTTTTAGGCCAAAGCGTGTTCCGTTGGCCACTGCTTCACGCAGCATGTCACCGGTTGAAACTTGCGGTATATTCATATCAGCCATTAATTTTTTAGCCTGAGTGCCTTTGCCTGATCCAGGTGCACCCAATAAAACAATTCGCATTTTCAGGATCTCTTAATTTAATGTTAACTATAATTTTTATTAATATAATACGCTACCTAGAAAGGACATTGAGGTCAATGCAAGGTATCATCTTAAAAATTATTTAATTACAAAAGGAGAAACAAAAATAATGTCTGCACGAAATGCTTTTTATGCTCAATCTGGCGGCGTTACAGCTGTAATCAATGCTAGCGCTTGTGGTGTCATTGAAACAGCTCGTAAATATAATAATAAAATTGCAAATGTTTATGCTGGCCGAAATGGCATTATAGGTGCTTTAACAGAAGATATGATTGACACAAGTAAGGAAACTGCAGCAGCTATAGCAGCCCTTAAATACACTCCCGGTGGGGCCTTTGGCTCAGCTCGTTACAAATTAAAAGGCCTTGAAGAAAATCGTACTGAATATGAACGCTTGATTGAAGTATTTAAAGCGCATGATATTGGTTATTTTTTTTACAATGGTGGAAATGACTCTATGGATACTGCTCATAAAGTCTCTCAAATTTCAAAAAATATGGGATACCCAGTTACTTGTCTTGGCATCCCCAAAACGGTAGATAATGACTTACCTATAACTGACAACTGCCCAGGATTTGGCTCAGTTGCCAAGTACATTGCAGTCTCAACTCAAGAAGCGGCAATGGATGTTATATCAATGTCCAAAACTTCTACCAAAGTTTTTATCCTTGAAGTTATGGGTCGACATGCAGGCTGGATTGCCGCAGCAGCTGGCTTAGCTGGAAAAAATCCAGAAGACGCTCCTCATATTATTTTATTTCCTGAGATACCATTCAAAAAACGTGAATTTTTAAAGAAGGTTCGTGATTGCGTTAAAGAATATGACTTTTGTGTGATTGTGGTAAGTGAGGGCGCTTCATATGCTAATGGAAAATTTCTAGCTGAAGCTGGAACTAGAGATGCATTTGGGCATGCACAACTTGGTGGTGTTGCACCTGTCATTGCAAGCATGGTGCGGGATAATTTAGGTTTTAAATTCCATTATGCTATTGCTGACTACTTGCAACGCTCCGCAAGACACATCGCTTCAGATATTGATGTTAAGCAAGCTTATGCAGTTGGTAAAGCGGCTGTGCAATATGCCATTCAAGGAAAAACTGCGGTTATGCCTGTCATTAAACGTATCTCACAAAAACCTTACAAATGGAAGATAGAGTCAGCACCAATAAGTCGAATTGCAAATAAAGAAAAGATGCTTCCTCGTCGTTTTATTACTAAAGATGGATTTGGTATTACGGAGGCAGGTCGTCGTTATTTGGAGCCTCTTATCAGGGGGGAAAATTACCCTCCATATATCAATGGTTTGCCAAAATCTGCCAATCTAAAGAACAAGGCGGTTAAGCCACTGACTGGAATAAAATTTGTGTTATGATGCGCGGCCATTATGATCAGTGATTATTTATCTTTAGAATCAGAAAACTATTAGTGAAAATAAAATAGAAAATATTTAATTTAAGTGATTTGCGCTTTAAAAAAATAATAAATTTTTAGTGTTAAATCTTTACTTCATAAATGTCAGGAGAAAGATTGATGAATGACGAGATAGCCCTATGGATCTCGATTGGTACTGGCTTAATTGCAGTGTTGTATGGAATCATTTCAACACAGTGGGTTATTAAACAGCCGGCTGGTAACGACCGCATGCAGGAAATACAACAGGCAATTCAAGAAGGTGCTAACGCTTATATGAATCGTCAATATGTGACGATAAGTATAGTTGGCCTTGTTATGTTTATTGCTCTAATTTTAGTGCTTGGTTGGACCATCGCAGTTGGTTTCGCCATTGGTGCTCTCCTCTCTGCGCTTGCTGGCTATATAGGAATGTTTGTCTCAGTTCGTGCAAATGTTCGTACTGCACAAGCAGCAACCTTAGGTGTAAATCCTGCGCTCAATGTTGCATTTCGTGGCGGTGCAATCACAGGCATGCTTGTGGTAGGTCTTGGTCTTATCGGTGTTGCTGGTTATTACGCAATCCTTCTTGACATGGGCTTCAGTACGGACGATTCAATTCATGCGCTTGTTGGTCTTGCCTTTGGTGGTTCCCTTATTTCAATTTTTGCAAGACTTGGTGGTGGGATATTTACCAAAGGTGCAGATGTTGGCGCCGATCTTGTAGGTAAAGTTGAAGCAGGAATCCCAGAGGATGATCCGCGAAATCCAGCGGTAATCGCTGATAACGTTGGTGATAACGTTGGAGATTGTGCAGGCATGGCTGCTGATTTATTTGAAACTTATGCTGTGACTATAATTGCTACTATGCTACTTGGTGGTCTTGTTGCTTCAGTTTATGGCTCAGTAGCAATTGTTTATCCGCTTGTTCTTGGTGCGGTTTCCATTGTAGCTTCAATCATAGGCACATTTTTTGTCAAAACATCGGATGGTGGCAAAATTATGGGTGCTCTTTACAAAGGTATGATTGTGGCTGCTTTGCTTGCAGTCGTGGCATTTTATTTTGTAACTACTAATATGATGGCTGAAAGTGGAAATGCGATGGGAATTTATTACTCGTCTCTCATTGGCCTTGCATTGACAGCTTCAATGGTTGTTATCACTGAATATTACACAAGTACAGAATATAGCCCAGTTAGAACTATAGCGGATGCTTCTTTAAGTGGAGATGCAACCAATATTATTGCAGGCCTTGGGGTGTCAATGAAATCAACAGCACTTCCAGTGCTCGCTGTTTGTGCAAGTATCTGGGGGTCATTTCAACTGGCTCCAGCTGGAGACAATCTTGCCGGTCTATATAATGTAGCTACAGCAGCAACTGTCATGCTATCCATGACAGGAGTAATCGTAGCGCTTGATGCATTTGGACCAATTACGGATAATGCCGGTGGTATTGCTGAAATGGCTGAGCTTCCTGCCGAAGTACGCAATATTACTGACCAGCTAGATGCTGTTGGCAATACAACCAAAGCTGTAACCAAAGGGTACGCAATTGGTTCTGCGGGGCTTGCAGCACTTATCTTATTTGCTGACTATACTAATGCATTGGATAAAGCTGGTATTGAATCTGTGTTCTTACTCAATGATTATATGGTCATTATAGGTTTATTCATTGGTGGTATGGTGCCATTTTTATTTGGCGCAATGGCAATGGAAGCTGTTGGGCGAGCCGCAGCTTCAGTAGTAACTGAAGTTCGTCGCCAATTTAAAGAAATTCCAGGAATTATGGAAGGAACTGGAAAACCTGATTATAGTCGTGCAGTAGATTTACTAACTAAATCTGCGATCAAAGAAATGATTGCTCCTTCATTATTGCCGATTTTAGTACCTTTAATTGTTGGTTTATTGTTAGGGCCAAAAGCATTGGGTGGTGTTCTTTTAGGTACTATTATTACAGGTCTCTTTCTTGCTATTTCAATGACTGCAGGTGGTGGTGCTTGGGATAATAGTAAGAAATACATTGAAGATGGTAATTTTGGTGGCAAAGGTTCAGATGCTCACAAAGCAGCGGTAACTGGAGATACAGTGGGTGATCCATATAAAGATACAGCTGGTCCTGCTATCAATCCATTGATAAAGATTATTAATATAGTTGCGTTATTAATAGTTCCTTTAATGTAATTTTTCTGATTAATAACATTTATAAAAGAAGCCGCTTAAGAAATATCTAAGCGGCTTTTTTATGAAAGAGTAATGATAAAAAGATCTAAAAAAATTTACTCACCAACAAATGTTTAAATAGAAATTATTTCTGGGATGCACTTAAATATTTAATCACTCAAGAGGAGTTTACTATACTTCCCAAATTTGAAATCTTATCTTTTCTGATATAAAAATAAATCATAGCTAATTTAGTATGTAATTTTTTATGAAAGATTAGGTTTGTTTACCAGGAAATTTATTTGTAATCTTCACTAAATAAATTTCATGCATTGACGAGGTTAGGCTGCGGAGCCATACTATATTTAAAGCAGGTATAGTATCTTTAAGAGAAGATTCTTTTATGAATCTTTCTTTTAATTTTATATAATTTTAAATGTTTGTAAGCAGGAGAAGGCACTCTAATTGTTTTAGTGATTTAATATACTATAACACTAAATTATATTAGACATTCCAAATTAAAGATGAAGAATGTAAATAAAATATTATTTTTAATATCCAATATATTTATGATTGCAAGCCCCGCCTATCCTGCATCATTACTAGAAATTTATCAGCAAGCCTTACAAGCAGATCCAAAAATTCATGAGGCTGAAGCTAAGCATCTTGCTTCCTTAGAAGCAATACCTCAGGCGCGCAGTGTTCTTATGCCACAAATTCAATTTAGAGGAAGTTTAGATGATTCAAATAATCAAGGTTTAAGAATTATTGAACAAACTTTCGACCAGAATTCTAATAGTAAAAATTGGGGAATCAGCCTGAGTCAATCTATTTTTCGCTGGGATCAGATTGTTAACCTTAAGCGCGCTGAAAAAAAAGTTGCAAAAGCTGAAGCTATTCGCGAGGCAGCTCAACAAGATTTGATAATACGTGTTACGCAGCGCTATTTGGATATTCTTAGCTCTGAAGATCAATTAACATCCCTGCAAACTAATAGTGAAGCCATAGCACGTCAACTAGAACAAGCAAAAAATAAATTTGATGTAGGTATGATTGCAATTACTGATGTGCAAGAGTCTCAAGCCGCATATGATCAATCAGTAGCTAATATAATTAGTGCAAAAAGAGTACTTGCTACTGCTCGTGAATCCATGCGTGAAATTACTGGTCAATATATTAAAGAATTAAATGCTCCCGATAAAAACTTTCCATTGCTTGAACCTACTCCAAATAGTGAAGAAAGCTGGGTTAATTTATCTCTGAGGCAAAATCTTAATCTTATTGCTAGTAGATTGGATGAGAGGTTGGCAAGAGATGAAATATCCTTTAGAAGAAATGGCTACTACCCCTCACTTGAATTAGTCGTAAATAAAAATTCATCAGCATCTAAGGGAGATGTCCTGGCAGGAAATAATATCAATATTTTTGATAATACAAATATAAGTGACCAAATATCACTTCAATTTACATTGCCAATATTTTCTGGTGGTTACAATACCTCACGAGTAAGAGAAGCTATTTATTTACACCGAGCAAGTCGTGAACAATTACAACGTATAACACGTGAGACAGAGCGAAAAACTCGTGATGCCTATCTTGGTGTGAATTCTGAAATGAGTCGCGTAAAAGCCCTTAATCAAGCAGTTGAATCAAGTCAGATGGCATTACAGGCAACTCAATTAGGTTATGAAGTGGGAACAAGAACAATTGTTGAAGTATTAAATTCACAATTCTCTTTATATAACGCCATTACGAATTTTTATCAAAGTCGTTACAGTTACATCATGAATGCTCTTAAATTAAAGCAATCTGCAGGAATACTGCAGATACAAGATCTTGAAATGATTGACAAATGGTTAAGTGAAAGGGCTACTCCTGAAGATGCGCAAGCGCAAAGATTAAAAAGTTCTCTTAATCTTTAGATTTCTGATTATTTTCTAGAATAGGAATTGCTAATGCAAGAAGTCTCTCAGTAGAGCCTTTATTTTTAGACACTAATTTTAAACTTCTTTGACCCATATTTTTAGCCTTGTCGGGATTAATTAGTAAGTCTGAAATATCAGTAGCTAATTGAATTTTATCTTCAACTACCTTGCATGCACTATTTTTAATAAATTCTCTAACAACCTCTTCAGAGTTGTAAAAGTGTGGCCCAATAAAGATTGGTAACCCTTGAGCTGCCGGCTCAAGAATATTATGGCCGCCAATAGGTACTAAACTTCCTCCAATAAAACTAATATCACTTACTGCTAAAAAAAGCGGAACTTCACCCATGGTATCTAGTAAAAAAACTTCATGATCGTTATTTAGCTCATTATCTGTTCTGGAGGAAACTTTAAATAATGAGTCTTTTATAAGTTTTTTTACCCCCGAAAACCGCTCAGGATGTCTAGGGGCAATTATCAATAATAAATCTGGGTATTTCTTAAGCAAGATACGGTGCGCGTCGAGTATTATTCTTTCTTCACCTTCGTGAGTACTTGCAGCAATCCAAGCTTGTCTACCCTTAAAAAAATTATTTTTTAACTCTCTACCATGTTTAAGTATTGCTCTATCAGATTCAATATCAAATTTGATATTTCCAGTTACGTACGTCTGTTTTATATTTGCACCCAACTCAAGGAAGCGGTTAGCATCAGCTTGAGATTGAGCCGCAATAATAATGCCGTGCGATAAAGTTTCTCGAATCAAAGGTAGCAATTTACGATAGCTAGGCACTGAACTATGGGATATTCGTGCACTTACAAGAATTAGAGGAATGCTTCTCAAACCACAACCACGAAAAAGGTTAGGCCAAATTTCAGTTTCTATGATCATTGCTGCTTTTGGCTTAATCGACTTAAAGAAGCTATTTATAGCATTGGGAAATTCAAATGGAACATAACAATGCTGAACAGATTCACCGAATAACTTAGCAACTCTTGAGGCTCCAGTAGGGGTCACGGTAGTGATTATAATTTGTTGCTTTGGGAATTTTTTCAACAAAGCAAATACAAGTGGAGATGACGCCTGTACTTCACCTACTGATACGGCATGAATCCAAATGCTACTTGAGAATTCTGGAAAGCCTAGCCCAAAACGCTGCCCTAATCTATCAAAGTAAGCACGATTAGAAATACCTTTAATAATCCAATAAAGGCTAAATGGGATAATTAGTAAATATGTAAAAAGATTATATACTATATACACTAGATTTTAAGTTTTTCGATTAAATTGCTAGATGAATGACCTTTTCTAAAAGACAGTATCTTTACCTCACCACCATTTTTAAGTACATCTTTAGCTCCGGCAATATCTGTTTGATTATAATCACCTCCCTTAACAAGAACATCAGGAAGAATTTCAGAAATCAATGATGCAGGATTATCTGCTTTAAAAGGGACAACCCAATCAACTGAGGCCAAACCTGCAAGAACTAATAATCTATCCTCAATCAAATTAACAGGTCTTGAATTACCTTTCAGTCGTCGAACAGATTCATCGTTGTTCACTGCAACTATTAAGCGGTCACCGAGACTTTTAGCCTCCTCTAGATAAGAAACATGCCCTGCATGTAATACATCAAAGCATCCGTTGGTCATTATAATTTTCTCGCCTCTTTCACGAGCTTCCAAAGCTATTAGTTTAAGCTCATCAAGCTCCAAAACTCCTCCTCCTCCCTCACCACGCTGGTGTAACACAGTCCTAATTTCTAAAGGTGTAACAGTTGCCACACCTATTTTACGAACCACAAGACCAGCCGCAATATTTGCTAATGCGGCTGAAGATAAAATCTTACAGTCACAAGCCATTGCAGCAGCAATTGTTGCTATAACAGTATCGCCAGCGCCAGTTACATCATAAACTTCACGAGCTTTAGTCTTAAGAAAGACCGGCTCAAAATCCCCCTCAATCAATAACATTCCTTCTTCACTGCGGGTAATTAATATTGCATCAAGCGCAAGGTCACTCATCATTTCACGAGCTCGCCTTATCATCTCTTCGTCTGAGGAACAAACACCAACAACTGCTTCAAATTCAGCTTGATTAGGTGTAATAAGAGAAGCTCCACGGTAACGCTCAAAATTATTACCTTTTGGGTCAATGAGAACAGGTACTTTTGCTTTTTTACAAACTGTTATCATATCCTCAATATTGGTGAGTGTTCCTTTACCGTAATCGGAAAAAATCACAATATCAGCATCAGATATTGATTTTTCTAAGGCTCTAAGAATCTCATTTCCTTCTATATCTTTTACATGCTCTTCATCAAAGCGAATCAATTGTTGGCCACTACTTTGCACTCTTGTTTTAATTATAGTGGGTCGATCATTAACATAATTAAAACTACAATTAATCCCTCGATTTTTTAAAATCTTATGCAGCCTTCTTCCTGCATCATCCTCTCCAACTGTAGCTATTAATTTGGTAGAACTCCCAAGACTAGATAAATTTATTGCTACATTTGCTGCACCACCAGGGCGTTCATCCGTTTTATTAATACGAACTACTGGAACGGGTGCTTCTGGAGAGATTTGATTAGTTGCGCCAAATAGATATCGATCTAACATCACATCACCGACTACGACGACATGTATTTTAGAAAAATCAGGAACGGATTTAATCACGTATTAACTTTATCATGATAATTTAATAATAGATGTTAATAAGATACTTGTAAAAACTTAAATTTTTAGATTATCCACATTTACTATCGCCGCAAGATAAGCATGTTTGACAACCATCCATCATGATTACTGCTGCGGTACTACATTTAGTGCAAAGCTGGGCACCTTCAGGATATGAATTGTCTGTAAAAGCATCTTGCTGTTTTTTTGATTCCTCAAATTCTGCACGCTTTTTTGCAATTAATTCTTTCTGGCCTAAATCTAACTCTGGTGAAGAAAGCATGCCAATCATTATTAAATGTTTCTCAACTACGTGGCCCAGCTCAGCAATAATTGATGGCATAAATTTACCGCCAGCTTGCCAATAGCCGCCTCTTGGATCAAATACCGCTTTCAATTCTTCCACTAAGAAAGTTACATCACCGCCTTTGCGGAAGACTGCCGAAATAATTCGAGTTAGAGCTACAATCCATTGATAATGGTCTAAATTTTTAGAATTAATGAATATTTCAAAAGGACGCCGCTTTTCGAATTCAGTTCCTTCGTTCAGCACAATATCGTTAACTGTTACATACATAGCATGATCTGAAACCGGAGTTTTAACTTTATAGGTTGAACCAATTAGCATTTCAGGTCGATCAAGCTTTTCATGCATACGAATTACTTCAGCACGATCGCCACCGCCCTCACGAGGAAAATCTTTTTTTGCCTCTTTCTTATCAGTGTCTGGCTGATTTACTGAATAACTTATAATTTTTTTATCTATTTTAATCATTAAATTAATTACCGTTTAAAACTTACCGTAATAACCTTCTTTAAGGGCATCAAACAAATTAGCTGCTGTATGTACCTCACCATCATATTCAATTTCTTCATCTCCTTTAAGTTCAACTATCGAACCATCATCAAGAGTAAAATTATATTGTGTATTCTTTAAATCTTTTTCTTTTACAAGAACGCCTTGAAAAGCTTCCGGGTTAAATCTAAAAGTTGTACAGCCTTTCAATCCCTGTTGATATGCATACAGATATATATCTTTGAATTCGTCATAATCATAGTCAGTAGGTACATTTGCAGTTTTTGAAATAGAAGAATCAATCCATTTTTGTGCTGCTGCTTGTATGTCAACATGTTGTTTAGGAGTCACTTCGTCAGCTACAGTAAAATAATCTGGTAGATTTCCAGAATTCTCATCACTACCCATACCGCTTGGCATTGCACCTGCATCAATTATTTCTCGATAAGCTAACAATTCAAAAGAGAAAACATCAACTTTCTCTTTAGTCTTTTTACCTTCACGAATTACATTACGAAAGTAATGATGAGCAAAACTTGGTTCAATGCCGTTACTGGAATTATTAGCTAATGATAAAGAAATCGTACCCGTTGGTGCTATCGAGCTATGGTGTGTAAATCGAGCACCAATTTTTTCGAGTTCATCAACCAGTTCTGGTGCCTCAATGGCAATTTTCTGCATATAACGACTATAACGAGCATGCAAGATACGTCCTGGAACTAAATCCCCTACCTTGTAGCCATCATCAAGCATTTCAGGGCGCTTGCGCAGCATTTCGTTAGTTACTTTAAACTCTTCTTTCATTATTGGGGCAGGGCTTTTTTCTTTAGCTAGCTCCAAAGCTTCCTCCCAACCAGCCAAAGCTAATTGACGAGATACTTCTTCAGTAAAATCTATTGCTGCAGGCTCACCATATTTCATACACAGCATTGTGATCGATGAGCCAAGACCTAGAAAACCCATACCATGGCGGCGCTTACGGTGAATTTCATTAGACTGCTGAGAAAGAGGTAAGCCATTAATTTCGACAACATTGTCAAGCATTCTCGTAAAAACTTTTACTACTTTACGAAAATTTTTCCAATCAAAAGATGCATTATCAGTAAATGGTTTATTAACAAACCTTGTTAGGTTTACTGAGCCCAATAAGCAGGAGCCATAGGGAGGAAGCGGTTGCTCGCCACAAGGATTAGTTGCACGAATATTTTCACAGAACCAATTATTGTTCATTTCATTAACTTTATCGATGAGAACAAAACCAGGTTCAGCAAAATCATAAGTCAATGCCATAATCATATCCCAAACTCTGCGGGCAGGCAGTACCTTATATATTTTACATGCAACTAAACCTTCATCATTTGTAACGTAGTTGCCTGCTTCTGGCCATTCTCGCCATACAAACTCTGATTCATCAGAAACATTAAGTTCATCAATTTCAACTTCTTTTGATGTAACTGGAAATGCAAGCTTCCATTCATCCTCATTAATGACCGCCTGCATGAATTCATCGGTTATAAGCAAGGAAAGATTAAATTGTCTTAGACGCCCATCTTCGCGTTTGGCTTTAATGAATTCCATGACATCAGGATGGCTTACATCGAATGTTGCCATTTGGGCGCCACGACGGCCGCCCGCTGATGATACCGTGAAGCACATTTTATCGTAGATATCCATAAACGAGAGGGGGCCAGACGTATGAGCACCCGCGCCAGTAACATAGGCCCCTTTTGGACGCAAAGTAGAAAATTCATAACCAATTCCACAACCAGCCTTTAAAGTAAGACCTGCTTCATGAACCTTATTGAGAATATCATCCATTGAATCAGCGACAGTGCCAGACACTGTACAGTTAATCGTTGAAGTTGCTGGCTTGTGTTCGCGAGCTCCTGCATTAGAAATAATACGGCCCGCTGGGATCGCACCAGAGCGAAGCGCCCATAAAAACTCTTTTAAATAATGCTCACGCTTTGATTCAATCTCTACATTTGCCAGCGCTTCTGCAACTCGCTTGTAGGTTTCATCAATATTCTCATCGATATTTGAACCATCTTTGGCTGTAAGTCGATATTTCACATCCCATATATCTAGGGATGCAGGCTGAAATTGAATATCGGCAATTGACTGTGTACTAAGATTCACGGCAGACTTCATCTATTATTTAACCCCTTTTCGGATTCCCCGAATATGTCATGACTTACTTTTTTTTTGCAAAAAAACCCCCACCCGCCGAAAATAAATAAGTCATACGACGAGAGCCTTTAGTTGCCTCTATTTTTTATAATTAGACACAAGATGTTGTGTCTTGATGAAAGTAAGACTATGTTCGAATGGGGCCTATGTCAAGCATTTTACTAATTTAATTATGATAAAATAATATGTTAAAAATCAATGACTTAAAAATTTTCGGCTAATAAGTTATTGATAAAATAAGGCAAAAATAAATTTATTTTTTTAATTTTGACCGCCACAACATGTAGTGAATACTATCAAATCAATAATTTAATTAAAATTTATAAAATTATTAATATTTTTATTAAAATTAGACTCTTGAAATACTTTACATTGACCTGACTTATTAATTTGAATAAATAATACTTATAAAGAAAGACCAAATAAATATTTTATATTTTGCTAAAAAAATAATAATTCTTGTTATTTAAAAAAATTTTTATCATTGATCTGACTTTCTTTATAATTCTAACTAATAATTCAAAACACACAGAGATTAAATATGATTTCCAAGATACACTTTTTTTATCATGTAATTCTTATTTTTTTTTCCTACTCATCAATATCTACCGCTGCCCTTCCACAAAGTATAAATAATCAAACAGTAACTAGTCTGGCACCGCTAGTGGAAGAAGCTTCACCTGCTGTTGTTAATATCAGAGTCAGTCAGACCATCGCAAGCAGAAATTCATTTGATAATGAAGCTTTTCGACGTTTTTTTGGATTACCTAATCGTGAAAATAGTGATGGCATGAGAGAAGTGGCGAGTGCTGGATCAGGTGTCATTGTAGATGCCAAACGAGGCTATATTTTGACCAATCATCATGTGGTTGGTGATGCCGATAAGATTCAAATCTCGTTGATGGATGGGACCGTACATGATGCAGAAATTGTGGGTTCAGATCCAGCAACAGATATTGCCGTTATAAAAGTTAGCGCAGATAATTTAATTGAAATGAGCATTGGTGATTCTACAAAAGTAAGGGTAGGTGATTTTGTTATTGCCATAGGCAATCCATTTGGCTTAGGCCATACAGTAACTTCAGGAATTATTAGCGCATTAGGACGATCAGGTATCAGTAGAGATGGTTATGAAGATTTTATTCAAACTGATGCATCGATTAATCCAGGAAACTCAGGTGGTGCTCTCGTAAATATGAATGGTGAATTAATTGGTATCAATTCAGCTATTATAAGTCGTTCGGGTGGTAATGTCGGAATTGGATTTGCTGTTCCCACAGAAATTGCTGGATCCATAATGAAGCAAATTTTAGATTTCGGTGAAATAAGGCGTGGTCTGTTAGGTGTTAATATACAAACAATTGACGCTGTGGCTGCGGAAGCGCTGGGAAATGATGTTGAAAGTGGTGCTTTGATTACTGGAATACAAGCTAATTCTGCAGCAGAACTCGCTGGTTTAAAAGTAGGTGACATTATCTTAGAGGTTAATGATAAAAAGATTGATGGTGCCCCACAACTAAGAAATCAGATAGGTTTGCTTAGATCTGGTGAAACTATAAAGATTGGATACATGCGAGATAATGACTTGTATTCAACGAGAGCAGAACTTGGTCAGAAAAAGAATCAATTTCTTTTGGGTGAAGAAATTCATCCAGGTTTAAAGGGCTCCACTTTCCTATTAACTTCAGGCGCTGTTAATAATGGTATCGAAATTAGTGAAGTTCAGGAAAATAGCCCGGCTGCACAGCGTGGATTAAGAACTGGTGATTTAATCACACAAGTTAATAGAACGCCTGTTGACAGTTTAGAAGATCTTCAAAACATTGCTTCACGTTTTGATATTTTATTCCTAAATATACGTCGCGGCGACAGAGTTTTAATGTTTCAAATTCGATAAATTTATTAACTTATGCCAAAAAATCTTCTATAAAAGGAGTTTTTAGTTATGATCTGTCTATTATGGAATTCTTTTTAGTTGGTGGAGCCGTTCGTGATGAACAATTAGGTATCCCTATAAGGGAGAAAGATTGGTGCATTATTGGAGCAACCTCCGAGACTTTAATAGCTAAAGGCTATAAACAAGTGGGCAAAGACTTTCCGGTTTTTATACACCCACACACTAAAGAAGAATATGCACTTGCAAGAAAAGAACGTAAAACAGGAAAAGGTTACCATGGCTTTGCGTTTGATGTTTCTGAAAATGTTTCAATAGAACAAGACCTTTTACGCCGCGACTTAACAATCAATGCAATCGCAAAAGATAGTAAAGGTAAATTAATTGATCCTTATGGCGGCTTGCAAGATATTAAGAGAAGAGTGATACGACATGTATCTGATGCCTTCAGTGAAGATCCCCTAAGAATATTGAGAGTTGCAAAGTTTGCAGCTAGATTTTCGTCACTGAAATTTCAAATTTCTCATGAAACAATGTTTCTTATGAAATCTATGGTCAAAGCAGGAGATGTAAGTAATTTAATAGCAGACCGTGTTTGGAAAGAAACTGAAGAAGCTTTACGTGGAAATAATTCTCGTATTTATTTTGAGGTGTTACATGAATGTGGCGCACTCAAGGTTTTGTTTCCTGAAGTGGAGGCACTATTTGGTACACCTCAACCATCTAAATGGCATCCAGAAATTGATGCTGGGCTACAC
>NYWX01000068.1 GCA_002685275.1 Gammaproteobacteria bacterium | reverse complement strand
CTTCATTGAGTGCCGCAAGCATTAAATCAATATCATATTGAGGCCAATTCATAATTTAAAACTCAAAAAAAATCTAAACTCTTGCTCTTCAAAATCATAGCTCTCTAACCCAAATATTCCTGAAAGAAACTTCATTTCCATGATCTTGCAGCATGATCGAGTCGCCTTCATGAAATTCATACTTGGGATACCCAATAAATGCAGTTGAACCTCTAAGGATAGAATTATTTTGAATTAATACACCATTATGTAAAACAGTCATGAGTGCATTTTTTTTTAAATTTTTATTATCATCAAAGGTGGGGGCTCTAAAAATTATGTCATAGGTTTGCCAAGTGCCAGGTTCTTTACTGACATTAACTAAAGGAATAAATTGTTTATAAATACTACCTGCTTGACCATTGACATAAGTTTTATTTTCAAAAGAATCGAGTATTTGAACTTCATACCTTTTTTGCAAAAATACGCCGCTATTGCCTTCGCCCTGACCTGTACAAGGCATTATCTTGCATTTTTTAGTCACTTCAAGTGGGGTTCTCCACTCGATGTGAAGCTGCACATCTGTGAATTTTCTTTTAGTAACAATATTTCCTGAACCTGGTTTGATTGTAAAGAAATTATTTTCAACTAACCATGGAGCATCACCGCCCTCAATGCTATTCCAATTAGCCAGCGAATTTCCATCAAACAAGATTATTGCGTCTGATGGTATATATTTGTTAGAAATGCTTACTATTTTTGGAGAAGGTTCCCAGATCTCAGTTTTACTTGGATCTGTGATTTCATTGGCAAATACATAGAAACTAAAAATCGTAAAAGAGATTATCAAAAAAAAGATTTTATTATTTTCTAACTTTATTTTTAAATCTTGCATTTTTTCCTCTTTTTTTCAAATTTAAGAAATTAAAAAAATTATTTACTTTTAATTGATCCAATCAATTAAGCATTAATCATGAAAAAAAACAACATTTTGAAAATATAATTTATAAATAAAATAAAACTCTACCAAAGTTACTATCAAGTCTAGATATTTACTTCTATAATTATATTAATTAAAAAAATTAATATTTAAATTATTTGGGTTTTCAGTATGACTATTTTTCAGAATGTTTTTAATGCAGAAGAAATTGCTGCAGGAATTGCAGAATGGGCAAAAATTGAAAGCCCAAGCTATGATTCTATTGCTGTTAATAAGATGATGAATATTGCTGCCCTTAAGATGAATTCATTAGGGGCAAACATTGATAGAATTCCAGGGAAAGATGGCTTTGGAGATGTAGTACGTGCCAAATTTGAATGGAATAAAGATCCTGGAATTTTAATACTTGGGCATTTAGATACTGTGCACTTGGTAGGTACCATAAAAAATACACTTTGCGTTAAACGTGACGGTGATAGACTTTATGGTCCTGGTGTATTAGATATGAAAGGTGGTATGTATTTAGCAATCCATGCTTTTGAAAAAATAATTGAGTTACAAGGTAGGCTTAATCAAGCAATAACCTTTTTGTTTATTCCAGATGAAGAAGTTGGCAGCCCATCAACAAGAGATTTAATAGAAGCAGAAGCAAAAAAAAATAGATATGTTCTTGTGCCAGAACCAGCTAAACCAAATAAATTTGTTACTGGTCGGCATGCATTTTTGCGTTACAAGCTACATACTTTTGGTCAGCCTGCTCATGCTGGAGTTGCTAAAGGAGTGGGTAAAAGTGCAATTAGCGTTATGGCAAAATTAATTGCAGAGGTTGAAGGCTTTAGTGATCAAGATCAGGAACGAACATTTCGCGTAGGTGTTGTCAATGGAGGTGATTTTGTAAATGTTATTCCAACCTCGTGCCATGCTGAAGTACTCTGTGTTGCGCCAACAGCAGAAGATTTTAATGAAATACAAAAACTCATGAATAAATTAAAATCTCCGGATCCTGATGTCACTTTAAAGATTGAGCAAGGTCCAATAAGGCCCTTATTCGTAATGAATAAAGAATCAAAAAAACTTTATAAGATTGCACAACGTGTAGGTCGAGGTATTGGACTTGATCTAGGTTTTGGGCAATTTGGAGGTGGCAGTGATGGTAATTTTTGTGGCGCACTGGGCATACCAACACTTGATGGGCTTGGTGTGTGTGGTGATGGCGTTCATACTAAACAAGAGCACTTATTAGTATCGTCTTTAGAACCTAGAGCGCGCTTATTTGCTGGCCTTCTTGAAGAATTAGCAAGATAATTTTTTAATTTTTATTTTTTATGATAAGACTGGTTTTTAAATAAGGGTCAGCAGATGATAATCAACAATAATAAAAACAAATCTCAATATTCTTTAAAATATTTCTTCATATCTTTTTTTTTAATTTTTAACTCTACTGCTTATGCAAATTCTGGTCATAAACATTCTTCTGCACGTAATACTTGTTTAATAGAAATAGGTTCCCAAGTTTTTATACAAGGAGCTAACTTCACTATGGGTGATGATGATACTTATCATGAAGAAGGTCCGTCGCATGAAATTACTCTTACCGATTTCTGGATTGATGCTCATGAAGTCACTAACAAGCAATTTTCTAAATTTGCTAGTGAAACGGGTTATATTACTGTTGCAGAACGAACCCCCGACCCAAAAGACTGGCCCGGTATGCCGAGCGAATTATTGAAGCCAGGGTCGACTTTATTTGTAAAACCAAAGAACTCGAATAATATTCTAAGTTGGTGGTCGTATGTTGAGGGTGTTAACTGGCGTCATCCATATGGACCAACAAGTTCTATTAAAGGTAGAGATTATTACCCGGTTATACACGTGGCTTGGGAGGACGCTAAAGCCTATGCAGACTGGGCTGGAAGATCGCTTCCCACAGAAGCACAATTTGAACTTGCTGCCAGAAGTCAAAGAAATGGCACTTATGCCTGGGATGGTGAGGAATTAGCGCCAAAGGGTCATCACTACGCAAATACTTGGCAAGGAAAATTTCCAATCGAGAACATTGCTGATGATGATCATCTTGGATTAGCACCTGTAGGTTGTTATGAGCCCAATGACTATGGTGCCTACGATTTAATTGGTAATGTATGGGAATGGACATCAAACTGGTATTTACCCAGGCACAACCCCTTAGATAGCCATAATCCAATTGGGCCTACTAAAGATCAAAGCCATCAACGCACACAGACACTTATTCCACTTAGAGTTATAAAAGGTGGATCCTTTCTTTGTGCACCCAATTATTGTATACGTTACAGACCCGCAGCCCGTCAAGCAGCTGATACAGGGCTGGGAACAAGTCATATCGGCTTTAGAACTGTTACTATGAAGAAATAGGTTTTTAAATTTAATATAAAACAACTTTTACAAGAATCATTATGAAAACAATAAAAATGAAATATTTTCTATTTATTATAATTCCATTCTGCCTTTTTTCACTTTCATCTTGCAGTAACCATTCAGATCAGCGTCCGCTTAATATTGTATTCTTCTTAGTTGATGACCTTGGATGGAAGGACGTAGGAAGCTTTGGAAGCGATTTCTATGATACTCCCAGCATTGATAGGCTTGCGAAAAGTGGTATTAAATTTACCAATGCTTATGCCGCTTCCCATGTTTGCTCTCCAACGCGTGCAAGCATCATGACAGGCAAGTATCCGGCGCGATTAAATTTAACAGATTGGATTGGAGGCAGAAGAAGCTATACATTTGAACGCTTAACTAGTCCTGAGTTTCTAAAAGAACTACCTTTAGAGGAAATTACAATTGCTGAAGCTCTCAAAGATCATGGTTATGCCACTGCACACATAGGAAAGTGGCATTTAGGTGAGGATCCTTATGGTCCATTAGAGCAAGGGTTTGATATGCGCGTTCCAAACTGGAACAAAGGATGGCCCAAAGCTGGCTACTATGCTCCCTTTGATTTAGATGGAATAGAAGATAAACCTGGACAATATTTGACCGATCGACTAACCGATTTCGCTGAAGAATTTATTTCAGAGAATAAAGATAAGCCATTCTTTCTTTACATGTCACATTATGCTGTTCATGATCCTATTCATGGTCGACCCGACTTAGTAGAAAAATACCGTAAAAAATTAGCGTCAATGGAACGGTCGACCTCTTCTCCTTATGTGCTAGAAGGAAATCCAGATGATCCTCGACCATTAACAAATGCACAGCTCAATTCTTTGATCAATTTACCCTCCCATAAAGGCTATCAAGTATTGCCTGAACGCACTGTGAAAATTAAACAGCATCAAGACAATATTCATTTTGCGGCAATGATTGAATCGATGGATGAAAGTCTGGGTAGAATTGTTGATCATATTGAGGAATTAGGCTTAACTGATAATACATTGATTGTTTTTGTTGCTGATAACGGAGGTATGTCAGGAGGAAATTTTGGAAGAGCAAATCGTATTATTGGAGAAGATGATTTAGATAGTGCATTTGCTACTTCAAATTTACCTTTGCGAGGTGCAAAAGGATGGCTTTATGAGGGTGGCATAAGAGTTCCAATGATTGTTAAATGGCCTGAAAAACTGTCGGACTCTAATCAAATAGTAGAAGAGCCAGTAATAAGTACAGATTTCTATCCTTCTTTACTTGAAATGGTAGGCCTTCCAACCAAAAATTCTCAAATGCTAGATGGAGTAAGTTTCGTTCCAGCATTAAAAGGTGAAGCTTTCAATAGAGGTCCAATTTTTTGGCATTTTCCTCAATACAGTAATCATGGCATGCAAAGCCCAGGTGGAGCAGTTCGTTTAGGAGACTACAAACTTCTTGAATATTTTGAAAATAACACCGTTCAGCTGTTTAATTTAAGAGAAGACATTGGTGAGCAAAATGATATCTCTCAAACTGAGCCCGAAATTAAAAAGAGGCTTAGAGCATTGCTTCACTCTTGGAGAGAAGACGTAAATGCACAAATGCCTCAACAAAATCCAAATTATGATTCTGATCCAGATAGATACCCCCCAGAAGCGCTTGAAGGTGGACTCACTTGGGATGGATTTGAAATGAAATAAAATTATCTAAGGCTGTAGAAATTTATACCAATCATAATTCTATTTTCTGCTACATTACAAATTGAAGAATATCTTTTACTAGCAGGAATAATAACTATCATCCCGTCATTTGGTTGAATTTCTTTATCTGGTTGATATAGATGCAGAGAACCTGACTTACTTCCACTCTTATCACCAGTTGAAAGATAATATATAAGTGTATATTTTTGTTCTGATAGTTTAAGTCCATCGTCTTTATCCAATTCAGTTAGGCGATTGTGAGATGTTTCATCTGCATCATGATTAGAAATCTTAAAAAAGAAATCGGATATAAAAACTTCTGATTTAACTGCATCTTCCATAATTATTTTTAAATCTTCAGCTAAATTCTTTATTGGAGAATCATTATCTTCAGTTGAACTAAAATTAAGTGGGAAGGCTTTAAAATTAAAACTAGAATTTTTAATGATATTTAATTTTCTAGATTTCATTCCACAAAGATGATCAATAAGTTCTTTTTCTGGAGCTCTACTTAAGATAAGTGAGCCTGTATTTAAATCAATCGGGAGAACTGAGTCATTAGGGTCATTAGAGTTATTTAATGAGATTTCACTATTTTCATTATCTTTTCTTGCATGCATAAGCTTCAATAACAACTCATAATCTTTTGATTTTGGATCAATCTGATTTGCTTTCTCTATACTTTCAAGAGCTGCATCATATTTACCCATAGCGTAAAGAACTCTTCCAAGATTACTGTGAGCTGCAGGTATATCAAATTTCAATGCAAGTGCCTCACGATAACTTTCTTCTGCTTCACCCAACCTGCCAAGCCCTCTTAGCGTTATACCTAAATTATTGTAAGCTTTAATGTGATCAGGTTTATATTCGATTGCTTTTCTATAGCTTTTTTCAGCTTCTTTGAGTCTTTGCATCTCCAAAAAAAGATTAGCAAGATTATTGTGAGCTTGAGCAAAATTAGGCTGCAATTTGATTGCCAGTTTATAACTGGCTTCAGCCTCATCCAATTTACCTAATTTCTTTAATGTACTGCCTAAGTTGTTATGTGCAGCAGCAAAGTTAGATTTTGATTTTATAGCTAGTAAGAAACTATCTTGCGCTGCTTCTAATCTACCTAAATCATGAAGAGTTCTGCCTAAATTATTATGAGCGGCAGCAAAATCAGGCCAAATATTGATCGCTTCAGTGTAGCTTGCCTCAGCTTCATCTAACCTTCCAAGCCCCTTTAAGGTATTAGCTAAATTACAATGAGCTTCGGGATCCTGCGGTACTAATTCTACAGATCTTCTGGAAGCAGCTAAAGACTCCTTGATCATTCCAGTCTTTTTAAAAACAATGCCTAGTAATTTCCAAGCAAACTGAAACGAAGGATATTCCTCAGTAAAAGACACTGCTAAATCTTTAGCTTCAGTATACTTCCCATTCTCACAATATTTTATTAACTTTTGTATATTCTCTTTTGAGGGTTTCGCATGTTTAATTTCATTATTTTGATTTGTAAGAGCCATTAATGCTTTAAGTTCTATCAGTCTCTCTTCATTTATTTCTTGCTTTCTTGCTTGATCAATTGACTTATCTGCATTTTCATATTGTTTATCTTTGATTAAAGCATCAATATAACTCAGCCAGTACTGCTCGAGGCTTGAGTCCTCATCCAATGCGGCTTTAAAAAATGGTATCGCTTCACTAATCTTATTTAAGGAAATAGAAATTAACCCAAGATTATGATTAGCATCCGGGTGCTTAGGACTAGCTCGCAAGATGGCATGGTAAAAATTTTGCGCATCTCGAAGCTTGCCCTCTCTATGCAAAGCCATACCTTGTTGTAGAACTTCTCCAATCGTTAATTCCATTTAATTATCACCAGTTAATATTTAGCTAAAGTTTCAATATTATAACCTCTACTTCTTATGATTTCGCTACCCCCTAAATCAGGTAGATCTATAACACTTAAAATCAAAATATTTGATTTTTTTACATTAAATCCCTGAGTAAGAATTTCAGCACATGCCAATGCAGTCCCGCCAGTTGCAATAAGATCATCAATAACAACTATCCTATCATCTCCCTTTATTTTTGTATTTTTTTGGATTTCTATAGAAGTACTGCCGTACTCAAGATTGAAGTTTTTTTTATAAGTGTCATTAGGTAATTTCCCTGGTTTTCTTGCTAAGACAAATGGTAGAGATAAATCACAAGAAATCGGTCCTGCAAAAATAAAGCCTCTGCTTTCGATGCTAGTAACCATAGTTGCATTAAATTCAGCAGCTCTTTTGGTGAGCTCTTTACAGGTTTTTATAAAAGCGCTGGGTATTTCAATCAGACTTGTTATATCTCTATATTGAATACCTTCAATAGGAAAATCTTTAATTGTTCTAATATATTTTTTAATGCTTAAGGGGTCATTCATATTTAAAATTTCCATTTAAAAAAGATTATAAATTATTAAGAATTATATATATTGCATAAATCTCATTTAGAATAATTTTTTGCTAAAGACTCTAATGTCTTTTGCCGCGTCTCTGGCATGAAAAATAAAACAAAAAATAATTGAAATATCATCATAACCGCAAAGAATCCAAAAATTTGATATGCCTCAAATTTATTTAAAAAATACGGTATCAATAATGCAATTAAAGCCGCTAAAATCCAATGAACCCCGCTTCCAAGTGATTGGCCTTTAGTCCTAACGTTATTAGGAAAGATTTCTGCAAAAAACACCCAGCAAACAGATCCTTGCCCGATTGCGTGCGAAGCAATAAAAAGAAATACAAAAAATACAACTACAAGCCCATCAAAGCTCATATAAAAAGCAAAACTTATGGATACCAATGAAATAATAAACCCAATCGTTCCTATGAATAAAAGCGGCCTTCTACCAAAATTATCTATAAGCAACATCCCAAAAATTGTAAATATTAGATTAACAACGCCTACACCTGTTGATGACAACAAAGCAACAGAGCCGTCAAGTCCTGCTAATGAAAAAATACGAGGAGCAAAATAAATAATGAAATTTATTCCTGAAATTTGATTAAAAAAAGCAACAAAGAAGGCTAAAGTAATGGGTGTAAAATAAGTTTTTGAAAATAACCTATCTAACCCATCCCTTGCTGGAATACTTTTAATTTCATTAATGATGGTTGATGCATTTAATGGATCTATGGTCCTTAAAATTCGTAGAGATCCTTCCTCATCTTTCTTCCTTATCAACAACCATCTCGGGCTTTCTGGAACCCCAACAACCATAATTAAAAAGATTAATGCTGGAACGATCTCAACTCCTAACATCCACCTCCAATTTAGACTAAAATACTCAGACAAAATAAAATTAGACAAAAAAGCAACTAATATTCCAAAAACAATTTGGAACTGATAAAGCGCAACCAATCTACCCCTATATTTTGCTGGAGCAATTTCTGCAATATAAGCAGGTACTACAATTGATGATATACCTACTCCAAACCCACCTATCAATCTCATAATTGCAAAAAGGAATGGATCTCCCGAGAGAGCTGAGCCAATAGCAGACAAAAGATAAAAAATAGCAACTAAAATTAAAATCTTCTTGCGGCCAAATTTTTCACAAATAAATCCAGCTGACAAGGCCCCTGCAACGGTTCCCCATAATGCAGATGACATAACCATAGCACCATGCACAAGATCACTTGTTCTCCATAGCTCTTGAAGTGGTTGATCTGCCCCCGAGATAACAGCTGTATCAAAACCGAATAAGAATCCACCTACAGCAACTGCAATAGACCATGATAGAATTTTTTTCATTAAAATATTTCTTCTTTGTAAGTAATTATGATTTTTAATTAGTTATTGTCTTTTCTTAAGTCATTTAACAAAATTAGAAAGATCGGCACCAAAGATAACAAAATAATACTTATTGCGGCTGTTGATGCTTCACTGAGACGCTCATCTGAAGCAAGCCTATAAACTCGTGTAGCCAATGTTTCAAAATTAAACGGCCTTAAAATTAAAGTAGCAGGTAGTTCTTTCAAAACATCAATAAAGACTAATAAAAATCCGCTTAGAATGGCTGGGCGCAATAATGGAATATGAATTTTTTTTAAAACTTGCTGCGGTGTAGCACCCAAACTTCTTGCGGCTGCATCAAGATTATAATGAACGGTGCTAATACCCATTTGCGAGCTGTTATAGGCAGCCGTTAAGAATCTTGCAATATACACAAATATTAAAACTGCGACAGAACCTGTAATCAGTAGCCCAGAAAAGTCATCAATATATTTTTGTAAGAACTGGCTTAATGATCTATCAAAAAAGGATAGAGGTATTAATACACCAATAGCTAATATCATTCCGGGGATCGCATAACCTAATGTTGAAATGCGAATACCAATGTTTGTTAAAAAATTATTTTGCAGCCGTTGCGAATAACTCAGCCAAAGCGATGCTACTGTACACAAGAACGCAGCTAAACTAGCAACATAAAAACTATTATATAGAAGAACGCTAAAATTCTTTCCGATTAAAGGATCGCCAACAGAAATAGTATGTTTAATGAGGATTATTAAAGGCACAAAAAAACCAAAAATTACTGGAATCAAGCAAATAGACATTGCAAATAAGGCAGAAAGGCCTTTTAATTTTTTTCTTTTTCCACGCTTATTTCCACTAAGAGGGTTAAAATATTGCCCCTTTCTTGCAAACTGTTCAGTAATTACTAACAGTGCAACGATTATAAATAACCAACCAGCTAATTGAAGAGCTGCAGTGTGCTCACCCATTGCATACCATGTACGAAAAATGCCCACAGTAAAAGTAGGTACTCCAAAATGCTCAACAACACCATAATCAGCTACTGTTTCCATCAGTACAAGGGCGATACCGCCAGCAATTGCAGGCCTTGAAACTGGTAAAGCAACTCTCCAAAATATTTTTTTTTCGTTTGCTCCTAAAACTCTTGCAGCTTCATGCAGACTTTTAGATTGTTGAATGAAGCTAGCTCGAGCAAGAAGATACACATATGGATATAGAGCTAACGATATAACAAATGCAGCACCGCCCAAAGAGCGTATGGAAGGAAAATAATCTATTCCTTCTAAATCAAACATTATACGAAAATACGTTTGTATTGGCCCAGCATATTCTAATAAATCAGCATAAACATATCCGACCACATAAGCAGGAGCTGCCAATGGTAAAACTAATGATGGTGTTAGAATTTTACTTAATGGGAACGTATAATTTACAGTAATCCAAGCAGTGCTTACGCCAATGATGGTGGTAGTTATTCCAACTATTCCCATTAATGAGAGAGTATTATACAAATAAATAGGGAGAACAGTTTGGCGTATGTGGTCAAATATATCTAAACTTTGAGGGGTGGATTCAATTGGTATTAAAAATGAATAGAGTAATACACCAATTGGCATCATTACTGGAATTGCGATTAGCATAACACCACAAAACCAAACTGGTGAGTGATTTTGAGTCAAATCTCAAGTTCCTTAGTAATTAAATGCAATGCATAGCCTTAAATATTCGGGCAATATGCGCTTATCTGAAAACTTTACGAGAATCAGGCAAGAACTTCAAATATGACAATATCATTCAAAAACATTAGTCACGAATATGACAATATACTTGCTTTATCTAATCTAAACCTGGAAGTAAAAGACGGTGAAATAGTTTGCATCCTTGGACCGTCTGGCAGCGGTAAAAGTACCTTATTACGTATAGCTGCAGGCCTTGAAGTTATACAAAATGGAGAAATTCACCTTGATGATCAGTTATTGGCTAATAATAACACCAATCCATCGCCTGAAGATCGACCAATTGGTTTGGTTTTTCAAGATCATGCTTTATTTCCGCACTTAACGGTAGCGGAGAATATTTCTTTCGGTTTGGTTGGTCCAAATAATATAAAAAAAACTGCTATTGTAAAAAAACATCTAGCAAGTGTGGATTTAAGTGAAATAGGTGATCGTTATCCACATACCTTATCAGGCGGGCAGCAACAGAGAGTAGCTCTTATAAGGGCCCTTGCAACTGAACCATCAGTAATACTTTTAGATGAGCCTTTTGCCAGTGTCGACATTCCTCTGAGAAAAATATTACGAGAACAGGCAAGGTATGCACTTAAAGATGCAAAAACGGCTACTTTGATGGTAACTCATGATCCTGAAGAAGCAATGGAAATGGCTGACCGTATATTAATCTTAGATAATGGAAATACAGTTCAAATAGGGAAACCTGAAACTCTTTGGTGCTCGCCAAAAAGTCCCTATGTAGCCCAAACATTTGCTGGAATGCAGACAATTAATGGTAAAATTTCAGGTAAGTATGTAGAAACTAGCTTTGGAAAAATACCTTTTGAAAAAATAAATAACCCCTTTGGGCAAAGTGATCTATCTAAATTAAAAGAATGCAAAGATTTTAGAGAGGGGCAACAAGTTTACCTAAGTATTCGGTCTTCTTCGTTGAAAATTTGTGAATCAAAGGGTCCAGCAACCATTAAAGATAAAAGATTTTTGGGTCGAAATTTTCTTACGACAGTTAATTTTGGTGACGAGCAAATTTATATATCATCTACTCAGCCAGAAGATTTAGCTTTAGGTGCTTTGGTTGATATAAATTTTGCTTCTGCTGAGACGTTGATTTATAGTAGATGATAATCATTCTCATTTAGGAAGGTTCAGTAATGAAATACTGTAAATCAATAGATTTTTCTTATTTTCTTTTAGCATCTTTTTTTATATTCATTATTTCATACCAATCTTATGCACAAGAAGTTGAAGAAGTTAACGTTTATTCAGCCCGTCACTACGATACAGACATGGCTTTATATAATGAATTTACTGAAAAAACTGGCATTAAAGTCAACCTTATTGAAGGTGGAAGTGACGCGTTAATTGAAAGAATTGTAAATGAAGGTGAATTCAGTCCCGCTGATATTCTCATTACAGTCGATGCTGGAAGAATATGGCGTGCACAACAAAAAGGTATTTTTCAGCCTATTTCATCTGAAACCTTAAACACTCGCATTCCAGAAAATCTACGTGATGGAGATGGTTTTTGGTACGGACTATCTAAAAGAGCAAGAGTAATTGTTCAAAATAAAAAATCAAACTTTCAGATAGAAATAAAAGACTATGAAGATTTAGCTGATCCAGCTTTAAAGGGTCAAGTTTGCATGCGCTCATCATCTAATATATATAACCTTTCATTAATGAGCTCTCTTATTGAGGCAAATGGTGAGCAAAAAGCTGAGGCTTGGGCAAATGCAGTTGTTAATAATTTTGCTCGTTCACCTCAAGGCAATGACACTGCTCAACTAAGAGCGGTAGCCTCTGGTGAGTGTGGTATTACAGTTGCTAACACGTACTATTTAGGTCGCCTACTAGGATCTAAAGAAGAAAAAGATAGGGTTACTGCAGATAATTTAAATGTTATTTTTCCGAATCAAAACAACAGAGGAAGTCATGTCAATATAAGTGGTGCTGGAATAACTAAGTATGCACCCAATTTTGACAATGCCTTAAAATTCTTAGATTACCTAACAAGTGATTTTGCACAAAAACTATTTGCTGAAGGTAATAATGAGTATCCAATTGTAGGTCAAGCAACTGGGGCTATTGCAAAACTTGGAGAATTCAAAGAAGATAAATTAAATGTAAGAAATCTGGGTGCAATGCAGAATCAAGCTGTTAGACTTTATGATCGAGCCGGATGGAAATAATTAAAAATATTTTTGATAAATCTTTTGTTTTTTTAGGTTTTAGCTATGAATAATAATATTATTGAAGCTACCTCTACCTTTAAATCAAATGCAAAAACATTTTCTTTTGCAGCTAAACTTTTAAATAAAAAAAAATATGAAGCAGTAGCTCGCTTATATGCATTCTGCAGATATATTGATGATTTAGCGGACGATAATACCTTACCAGGTAGCAATGATAAAAAGCTCAATCGTATCAGACAAGATATTATTGAAAATCAAACTGATAATACGATACTCAAAGATGTAATTTTACTAAAGAAAGATTATAAAATTCCAACCAGTATCTTTCTTGATTTCATTGATGGAATAATTGCTGATCAGCATCCTAGAGAATTAGAAAGCGTTGATCATCTTGTCCGTTTTGCTTATGGTGTTGCCTCAACTGTTGGCTTAATGATGTGTTATATATTCGATGTACGCAACACTAATGCTTTTCCTTTTGCTATAGACCTTGGCATTGCAATGCAAATGAGTAATGCCTGCAGAGATATTTTAGAAGATGCTAAAAGAGGTAGAATTTACCTCCCCAAAGAATTGCTAAATAAACCTGTAACTTGTAATGGCATTATTAATGGAGATTCTAAAATGAGAGATAGTGCTTATAAAGCTGCAAAGCGAGTTTTGATTCTTGCGGATCAATATTATGCAAGCGCGGCATTAGGTTATGGTTATCTACCAAGATCAGTAAGGTATACCATTAAAATTGCAGCCCGATTATATCAAGCAATTGGCGAAAAAATAATTAATTCCCCAAACTCATATTGGCAAGAAAGAAGTATTGTTCCAAAATATAAAAAGATTTATTTGATTTTTATACTTCTATGGAAACGAATGCATGAAGGATCAAGTACAAAATTAATTAACAAAGTTACTCATTGCAGTAATCTTCATAAGGCTTTGGAAAAATAAATTTTTCTATAAAAAACTAATGAACAGTAAATCAACAACGACTAGTTGTGATGTGTTAATTCTCGGTGGAGGCATGAGCGGTCTAGCTTTAGCTTATCAAATTGCTGATCGTAATAACAAAAATAAGAATCATCACAAATCAACTATTGTGTTAGAACCACGAGAAATTTACGAAGAAGATAAAACGTGGTGTTTTTGGAAGAAAACAGATAGTTTTTTTGACTCTGCTATTACACATAAATGGCATAAATGGAAAGTTTGCGCGAAAGGTCAGACCTATATTAGTGAATATTGTGATAATCCTTATGTAAGAGTTAATAGCGGCATCTATTACAAACTAGCTCAAGAATACCTTGAAAAATCAAATGGAATTAGATTAGTTAATGGTGCTTCAGCAAGAGATGTTATTGCTTATAAAGATAATGTTACGGTCAAATGCGGAGACTTCAACATCAAAAGTAAGTATGTTTATGATACTCGACCTAAAAATATACCTGATAATACTTTGCTTCAACACTTCGGGGGTTGGGAAGTAAAAACTATGACTGATGTGTTTGATATCGATACTGTCACTCTTATGGATTTTCAGGCAACTCAAAATAATGATATTCATTTTTTTTATATTTTACCCTTCAGCTCTAAGCATGCATTAATTGAATCCACCCATTTTTCAAAAAATTTTTCCTCTAAAGAAACTTACAAAGATGAGTTGGAAGAATACTTAAAAAACTCTTTATTTATTAAGAATTGGAAAATTATAAGAGAGGAATATGGTGTTATTCCAATGTATAAGAAAGTTGCTACTGTCAAACAAAGAGAATTTGCAAATATCATACCATTTGGATTGCATGCAAATACCACGCGCCCCTCCACTGGTTATTGTTATACGCATGCACAAAAACAAGCAGTAAATTATACAAAGAGTTTATTTTTTGGACTTCCAACCCCAAAAAAAACAGACCGTAATATTTTTATACGCTGGCTAGATCAGATATTTGTTAGTTTTCTAGAAAACCATCCAGAAAAAGCAGATACCATGTTTTTAAATTTATTTAAGAAAGTCCCTGCACAAGCTTTAGTAAATTTTTTAAGTGATGATGCAAAATTTTGTGATTATTTGAATGTTATTATGGCGATGCCAAAAAAAATATTTATTTGTGAGGCCTTGCGTTGTGTTGCTAAATCTTAAACCATTTTTTTTCTTTCTTCTAAGCTGTATTACAGCTTCTATTTATTCATTTGCATTTGGTGTAACAGATAGCTGGCTGCTAATCACTTGCTGTCTAATAATTTTGATTGCTGGGTTACCACATGGAGCATTTGATATTTACATTTTAGAAGATCTTTTCAAAGGAAAAATTTTCTTTTGGTCTCTTGTAGCTTATGTTGGGTTAATCTTTTTAACCATCTTATTTTGGTGGTTAACGCCTCTAGTATTTCTAATTACTTTTTTAGCCTACTCTGCAATTCATTTTGGGGATTCTGATTGGCCATTATATTCATTTACTTTTAAGGTAGCTTGGGGGTCTGCAATAATTACCTTACCTTGTTTATTTTCAGCGAATCAGGTGACCTCTTTATTTGCAATTATTCTTGAAACTCAGCAAATGCCAACAATTGCTTCTACTTTTGGCTATATAGCAATTATTACAACAATCTTTTGCTCTATAAAAAATACTACAGCTTTTATATTGCTATTTTTCTATGCAATTTTATGCAAATTTGGAGGAGCTTTAGTTGCATTTACTTGCTATTTTGCATTTTTACATGGACCTAGGCATCTTGGGCGTTGGCGTGAAAAGTTACCTAATAGAAGTAATATACAAGTCTACTTAATAACTATAAGCATACTAATAGGTATTATATTACTTGTTTTATTCACTTCAGGAGAAAATAGTTTCAACGAAGAAATGACTTTTATTGCAGTTGATCAAATAATGATACGGTATACCTTTGTAGCACTTGCTGCTCTGACTGTTCCTCACATGGTTAGCCTTTTTGTTGCAGATCACTTAAAGTTTAAGCATTAATCTTAATGAAAATAAATTAAAACTATAATTCAAGATAAGACAATTAGATGAGCTCAACGATAAAGCAAGCATTACAACAAGGTATATCTGCACATAAAGCTGGAAAACTTCAAGAAGCAGAAAATATATATCAAACTATTTTGAAGAATCAGCCGATGCAACCTCATGCTAATTATAATTTGGGTCTTATTGCGATGTCTAAAAACCAAATAGACTCAGCGATAAAATTTTTTAAAAATGCAGTTAATACGGATTCAAAGGTGGAGCAATTTTGGGTAAGCTACATAGATGCTCTATTAAAAGATAATCAAATTGAAAATGCTAAATCTTCTATCAAAAAGGCTATAGATGAGGGATTTAATAAAGGAAAGATGGAAGCAATTATTGCTCATACAAAACCATCGACAAAAAGTAATTTACCTTCCTCTGAAAAATTAAAGCTTCTCTTGCAATATTATCAAGTTGGAGATTTCAGTGAGGCTGAAAAATTAGCTCGAACTCTCATAAATGAATTTCCAAGTCATCCATTTTCCTGGAAAGTTATTGGCGCCATCTTAGGGCAGACAGGGAGACTCGATGAGTCATTAATGTATTTGAAGCAATCTGTTCGATTATCAGACGAAGATGCTGAGGCGCATAATAATCTGGGAAACGTATATATAGAGCTTGGAAAAATAAATGACGCAGAAACAAGCTATAGAAAAGCAATTACTTTAAAACCTGATTATGCCGAAGCGCATAATAATTTAGGTAATTCTCTTAAGAAATTAGGAATGAGTGAGAAAGCAGAAGAGTGCTTAAGGAAGGCAATCTCGTTAAAGCCAAATTTTACTGAAGCGCACAGCAACCTTGGCAGTATATTAAATAATTTAGGTAGATTAGATGAAGCTGAGGACAGATTTAGAAAAGCAATTTCTTTGAACCCTAATTATGCGGAAGCTCATAACAATTTGGGAGCTATTTTAAAAGAATTTGGCAGATTAAATGAAGCTGAAGCAAGCTGCAGGCAGGCAGTGCTTCTAAAGCCCGACTACGAGGATGCACGCTATAATTTAGGTTTGTGCTTATTTTACAGCAAACAGTATGGACTGGCCTTAAAGGAATTTGAGAAAGTAAATACAGGACTCAGTAAATCTTACGCTATCAGATGTTCTTATTTAAATGACAAAGAACCTATATTCCTAAAAAAGCTAGATTCCTTGATAAAAGATGGTGAAAAAAACGCTATTATTGGATCAATAATTAATTCCTCAGAGATAAAATATGGAATTAAAAAATCAAACCCTTTTTGTAATGAGCCACTAAGATTTGTATTAAATAAAGATCTCAATACCGATTATAATTTTAGAGAAATCTTTATAAGTAATATAAGAGGTGTCTTAGATGATGAATCAGTATCTCTAAAGTCGCAGCCTTTTTTAACTAATGGAATTCAAACTGCTGGGAATATTTTTGCTCTAGATGAAATCTCTAAAACTCCGATTGAAGATATTATACGCAAGGAAATTGAAAATTATCGATTGTATTTTGAAAGAAACAATGAAGGATTTTTAAAAAATTGGCCAACATCATATAATCTTGAAGGGTGGCTTGTTTCTATGCGAAGCGGTGGAAAATTAGATCCTCATATACATGAATCAGGTTGGATATCTGGAAGTGTTTACATAAATGTACCAAATAGATTGGACGAGGATAGTGGAAGCTTAGTCTTATGTTTAGATGAGAATATGCAATCCAAAAAAACAAAAAATAATCCGCAAGAGACTGTAATAAAGGTTGAAACAGGAAGTTTATGCCTTTTTCCGTCATCTCTTTATCATTATACAATTCCTTTTAAAGATGATGAAGATAGAATAGTCTTAGCTTTCGATGTAATGCCTACCTAATAATCCTTATTTTTTATTACCATTAATTTATTGATAAAATTATGAAAATATCATTTAAAGTTTTAGTTAAATATTTATTGATAATCTTAGTTTCTTTTTTTATTGGATCTTCAATAGGATATAAATTTCCTAATTTTATGATTCAATTATTTACTAGCAAAGATTCTACATTAGAAAGCTCAATTTTTGATAAAGATGAATTATTAACAAATATACCTAGAATAAATTTATTAAAACAAAAAAAATTAATTCAGGTCAAAAGAAAAGCTAACAATATTATCTTATTAATAGGTGATGGCATGGGAACAGCCCAAATTTCCACTTTTAGGATGTTAAGAGGTGGACCTAATGATAGGGTTTCAGTTGATCATTTTCCTGTCACAGGATTTGTTTTAACTCATTCATCAAATGCAATAATTACAGATTCTGCATCTTCAGCGACGGCTTATAGTACCGGTAAAAAAACAAATAATGGCGTTTTAGGACTGGATAAAGATCAAAAATTTATTGAAAATATCACTGAAAAGATACATAAATACGGTTTTGTAAATTCATTAATTTCAACTTCAGATATAACTCATGCCACTCCAGCCGCTTTTGTTTCTCATGTAGAATCACGATCAAATTCAGATGAGATAAGTAAGCAAATACTTGAATCTAATATAATGACAATTTTAGGAGGTGGTAGGCACTTCTTTACTCCTGAAGAAGAGGGAGGATTAAGAAAAGATAATATAAATTTATTAGATAGTGCAAAGTTATCTCATATCTTATTGACGCAGAGAAGTGAACTAGAAAGTTTTGATTTTGCAAGCAAAGAGAAAGTGATAGGTCTCTTTGCAGACAGACATCTAAGAGATGTTGAAAATATAGATAATCATGCGCTGGAGCCTTCATTGAGGGAAATGTTAAATTTCGCAATTACTCGATCTTCTCAACATAATAAAGATGGATGTAAAGGTTTCTTTATTATGGCAGAAGGGTCTCAAGTAGATTGGGCTGGTCATGCTAACGATATTAATTACTTAAAAAAAGAGATGCATGATTTTGATCAAGCGGTTCAACTTGCGCTGGATTATGCCAAAGACAATCAAAACACATTGGTGGTTGTTACAGCTGACCACGAAACAGGAGGGTTATTAATAGAACCAGAATTTTTAAAAAATTATTTAACTCCACAAGTTAAATTTTCTTTTAATACTGGCATCGGTTATGGTTCTCATACGGGTGTTCCTGTCCCAATTTATGCATACGGTCCAGGATCAGAAAACTTTACTGGGACCCTCGACAATACTGACGTTTATTACGCAATGTTAGAAGCCTTAGATATAGGTAATGAAGAAAGAAATTGTGTAGATTAATCAATCTTTAATTAATCTTACTGTATCTTATGGTCTTCCAATAATAGGTTTTCTACAACTTTTGCTGAACTAAGTACTCCCGGAACACCTGCGCCAGGATGCGTCCCAGCTCCTACAAAATAAAGATTATTGAAATCCTCAGCACGATTATGAAAACGGAAAAAGGCTGACTGAGTAAATATCGGCGCTATAGAAAAGCCAGAACCCCATTGCGACTGATATTGTTGTTGGAAATCAGATGGATCAAAGTCAAAACAAACTTCTATATTTTCTCTTAAATTTGGTAATACTCGAGATGATAAAATATCTAACACTCTCTCCTTAATGCCTTCCTTTTGCAAATTCCAATCTTTTCTTTGCAAATTTGGAACTGGTGCCAATACATAGAATGCATCTTTACCTTCTGGTGCTAAATTAGGATCTGTTGCTGTAGGGCGATGCAAATAGAGACTCAGATCATCTCCTGCTTCTTTTCCATTAAAGATTCTATTAAGCAAAGTTTTATATTCGTCACCAAATATGATTGTGTGATGTTCAACATTTTCATATTTTTTACTTGTTCCAAAATAAAGAACATACAAACCCATTGAAAATTTCAATTTGTCTATGCGCCTGTTCGACCACGTTTTTCTATAACGCGACTCAATCAAATTTTTATAAGCGCTCGCTGGATCACCATTACAAACAATTATATCTGCATTTAATTTATTTCCATCCGATGTTAAAACTCCCTTTACCTGCTTCTCATCTACTTCAATACTTTTTACATCTTGCTCTAAGCGAACGTTAATACCAACTTCATCCATCAAGCGGCCCAAAGCATTTACTAAGGCGCCAGTTCCGCCTCTGGGATAATGAACGCCCCAACGTCGCTCCAAAAAATGAATTAGGGAATAAATACTCGTTGTGGTAAAAGGATTGCCACCAACTAATAAAGGTTGGATGCTAAAAGCACGTCGAAGGCGCTCATCTTTAAGGTATTTTTTTGTGAATTGCCAAACTGTTTTATAACACTCTAATTTAAATAAATCAGGAACTTGCCGCATCATAAACCAAAAGTTACTGAAAGGAACATGAGCTAGCTCAGTAAAGCCTTTATTGAAGATTCTCTCCGAATGATCCAATAATTTTTTGTACCCATCGACATCATCAGGGTTAATCTTTTCAATTTCGGAAAGCGTATCTTCAACGCTTCCGCCATAGTTAAGGGACGTGCCGTCACTAAACTCATAACGATACCAGGGGCTCACTGGAATCATTTCTATGTAATCTTTAATATTTCTATCAAATAATTCAAAAAGCTCATCAAATAAAAAAGGCGCAGTGATGACAGTTGGGCCTGCATCAAAAACAAAACCATCTTTTTTAAAAGTTTGAGCCCTTCCGCCAATTTGATTTAAGCGCTCAAGTAGGGTTACTTCAAAACCCATCTTTCTTGCACGCAAAGCCGTGGCTATACCGCCAAACCCGCTGCCAATAATAATTACTTTTTTAGTCATATTATATTGATTTGTTTTATATTCACCCTTGATCAAATATAGAAATATTAAAATTGTTTATACTTTAGGAAAAATAATGATCGAACGATTTTAATATAAAAATTGATATATTTTATAACTAATTAAAAAAATAGATTAATTTGTAAATTAAAGTTTATAAAAAATCTGAAAAAATATGGTCCAAAAAAAAAGTTGTTGCGAAGCAAATTGGCTCCGCAACAACAATTTTAATTATCGATAAAACGATATTAGGCTTCAGATGAGCGTGTTGCAGCAATCCAAATTACCACACCAAATGCAATCTTGTTGACAAAGTCAGCAAGGTTGTAAACGATGTTTAAAGCAGCCGAACCATCAGTTGCACCTAAGAAGTAACCAATTGGGTAAATCGCCCAACCAACGGTTACGATCAATCTCAAGGCATTGAATGCTGCTTGGCTAGCAGCTGTTCCTGAAGTTGCACTGATTCTACTTGCCTCACCAGCGAAGATTTCATAGATGATGTATAACCAACCGGCCATTCCAACTATGAATGCTGGCCAGTAAGATACTTCACCAACTTCACCAAGATATCCAGCAACAAGCATTACAACTGAAGCTACCAATAATTTCCAGAATAGAGCTACTCTGACGACTGCAATGGCAGCGAGAATCAGATAAAACTCAACGATTTGTAGAGGTACAGTTAATAACCAATCTACATATCTGAATACTGTTGGGCTTTGGCCTGTTTCAATCCAAATTCCTCTCATGTAGAAATAATGAATTGCAGCAATACCAGTTACCATAGCAGCAACAGTCATAGATGTTTTCCACTTACCGCCAACTCTGTCGCGTTCAACAGTGAAAAAGTAGGTAGCAGCAACCATAGCTGCCGACATAATCCAGAAAGTGACGCCTACATAATCTTTCGGGTCTAACATTCCTTTCTCCTTTGTGTTTTTATCAATTAATTACAAGCCCGCCTACCACGAAAAAGATTTTAAAAAAATATTAAATTTAAATACCTAACAAATTTAAAAATTAATTTCGTGCAAGTAATTTTTCGATCCAGATGTCGACGTTAATCGACAGCGGGTGCTTACATAAACTCCTAGGCACAAATAACACCATAGGATTACTCGATTATAACTTTCCACATATCAAAAGTCGATTTACCACTAATTGCAGAAAAAGGGACCCATACTCACTATATTTTTTGATTTTCAAGGTTAAGTTTTTTAAAAAAAAAAATTATATATAAATCAATAATTTATATACTTAATCTTTAATTAGTTACCCCATCAATCTCAAGATAGATAAGATTATATTATTTTTCCAACATATTGATTTAGATCATATTTCTTATGAAAAACTTAAATTGTAGCATTGTTTTATCTTTTCTCAATCTTAAACAAAATTGTTGCTACAAAAGCCGCTAAACTCCGCCAATTATTAGTTTTTTTATTTTATGTAAAAATTATAAATTTTTAGAAATGCTTTATTCAAAATAACTTTACTCATAATGTAAGGAATTATAGACAGAGATAGCTCTTGTAGTGCATAGTCCGCAAAATCATACCTTATCTTTAAGAACTTTCTGTTAAAAAGGCTTGCAATGACTCGTACCCGAGACCTCTCCACTGGCAATATTGCTAGCCATCTAATTCAGCTTGCGGTACCAGCTGGAATTGGAATGTTATTTACAACACTATACAACGTCGTTGATGTTTTCTTTGCAGGATTAATAGGAACTGAAGCGCAAGCAGGTCTGGCAATTTCGTTCCAAGCATTTTTCATTTTTATAACGTTCGGTTTTATTGTTCATTAAAGGTGACGGTTTTTCATCAACTGAATATATACGAATTGTCAAAAATCTAATAATATCTTCATTTAATCTCATTAAACGTTCATATTCTAAGATTGCATCAGAAGAACTGTCAATGTT
>NYWX01000067.1 GCA_002685275.1 Gammaproteobacteria bacterium | reverse complement strand
TGCTTCAAAAAGGTAAGCCATTACAAAAAATTGAGCCCTGGTCTTCAATGAAGAATGAAGGTAATTGGTAAAATAAATCCAATCATTTAACTTTATTTTGACGGCATTAAAGGAGGCAATGTTTTTTTTATTGATGCATCATCGTCTTTTTTTTTCAATTTTAAAGTATTAATAGCAGTAAGCATTTTCCTGCTATCCCATTTTTCAGTAAGATTTCCATAGCTATTAACTGATAAAATTTTAAGCTCCTCAGATAATGGCGGTTCAAAATACTTTGCAAGCTCAGCGATGCTTCTAGGTTTTTTGTCAGGCCATTGAAGTGCTGCCCATTCTATCAAAGCAAATCTTAAGCCAGCCCTATCTCCATTTGTTGCAGATTTTTTGGCGGCTCTTATAAGCTTTGCTTGTCGTTTGTAGATAGGTATTTCTTTTGATTTTTTAATAACAAATTTTTGCTGCTTCCTTCTATAAAAAAACCATCCAAAAAATAATGTAAAAACCCATAAGATCCCTAAAAATTGACTAATAATTTTCCAATTGGTTTCATTTATAGACTTATCAATATTATTTTTTTTAGCTGATACCTCTGTGTCAATATATTGTTGTTCAGCAGAAACTTCTTTTTCGATAATCGGAATATCTAATTTAATTTTTTTTGATGGCAAAGTCGCAATATTCCACTTTTTAGATTTAATATTCCACCATGGTAATTGTAGCTCTGGAATTTCTATACTTCCCCCATCAACAGCTATCATAGCGAACTGCTCTGTACGTACGCCTCGTATGCCCTCAGACTCAAAATAACGTTTAAACTCCGGCTTATCAGTGTAAATATTCAAACCTTCAATATCTTGTGGCAATAATGTTGGAATTTGAGTTTCAATTTGTCCAAGAGCACTAATTGTAATTTTTCGTGTAAATGGCTCACCAACAGAAATATAATTAGGATCTTGAGACCACTCTTGGTTTAATTGAATGTCCAGCGCAGGAAGCCAATTAGCATTAGGAAAAGCTTTTGGTGGCCTAGGAATTGGGAGAATTTTTACTTTATGCGCACCAGATTCAAAAAGCTTTTTTCCAGTTATGCCGCCATCATTTATTATTCTAGCCTCAAAATAAGCTGGTAAAATTTCGATCTCTCCACTCGCTTGGGGGTAAATTGCTGTGACAATCTCTGTTACATTATAGGTTTGTCCATTAAGGCTTGCCTTGTAATATTGATTTTCTGCAGCTTTCTCAATCAGAATATCAGCACCAGTAATAACTGGGGGACTATAAACTTGCTGACGAGTTGCAACAGAACTATATATTTTAGATCTATGAATAATTTGAGATTGAACATAGGCCTCTTCAAAATCAACTTCACTTGTAATAAAAATTTCTGCCTCTCCTGGCATTAATAAACGCGACTCATTGACAGTGATTAATATTGGTTTACTGCTTTCACTTCCAATTGAAATTGCCGGTATGACTTGTTTACCTATTTTTTTTGCCTTAAGTGTTACAACCCATTTTTGACTATGTATTGCTTCAGCAAATTTGTTGATTGAAGTGTTTCTATAGCGACTTAATTGACCTCTAAGAAAATCTTTATCGAGTATGGAGAAATCAGGTTCTAAATTGGTGTCTTTATTTATCTTTATCTCCAAAACAAAAGATTCATTGAAATCAATTGAATTGCGATCAACACTAGCAATAATCTCTGCATTTGCTACTGAGATTAATAAAAAAGATCCAAGCAAAATCATAAAGATATTTCGACTAGTTTTTCCTAAATTCACCATGGCTGTGCCTCATTATCAGGCCAGACATTATTACCATCTTGGTCTTTACCAGAACGTTGATATTGATATCTAAATTTTCTTCGTAATAAACCGCCTGGATCATCTGGAACTCTACGCAACCATTGCTCTATTGCTTGGTCTTGTTCTTGCTGTTTTCTTATTTCAGCAAGTTCGACCTCTGATTGATGCTCCACATCTTCATTTAAATTATTTTCTTGGCTAGCGCGTTGTAATTCTTCTTTAAGAGCTTGAATATCTTTTTCAGAGTTACCATTAAATTCATTACTAGATGAATTATTATTTTTTTCTGATTTATCCTCAGATGAAGAGCTACTATTTTCAGAGTCGCCTTTTTTTCTATTTTCACTCGACTGCCCATTAGACTTTGATTGGTCTTCCTCACTATTTTGAGCCTTTTGATTATCATCATTTTGATTTTGCTGTGCTTCTTTTTCCTTTACCTTCTTCAAAAGCTCAAGATTAAAAGTTGCATCCTCATTATCCGACTGCAAATCAAGGGACTTTTGGTAAGCTTCTATTGCTGTATCAAGATTTCCTTGAAGGGCCATGGCATTACCTAAGTTATATAAATCCCGAGCATTATTATTCTCTGAAAAAATGGAAGCACTTTCAGCATAATTACCAGCCTCATATTCAGCAATTGCCTTCCATTCACGACTCTTGAAAAGATTTGCAGCAATTGATGGATTTCCATCATCGAGTTCTTTCTTAGCTTGTTGATCCTTAGTGAGCCATAAATCATTCCAGATAGAGGCCTGTGCTAGTGGGAATGGTGTGATAAAAAATATTAATACAATCATCCAGCCACGCCTAAAAGCCAAAGAAGCCAACGGAATTAGGCATAATAATAACCATGGACCTTCATCGCGCCATTGGTCGGTGGCCAATAGATCACCATGAGAGACATTTGCTTTTAATGAATCTAAAAATAGCAATTTATTTAAGTCACTATCATTATCCGTAATCCTGGCATAATCACCACCACCAGTTTCTGCAAGAATCTGCAATCCTTTCTCTTCTAATTTTGGAATGGCAATATTTCCCCGGTTATCAGTCACAAAACCACCCATTTTAAGTGGTATAGGTGCTCCATCGACCGTGCCAACGCCCAATATAGATAAAGTAAATCCTTTACCTTTTAAGCTTTGAGCGACACTGGTTGCTTCTGGTGATGATCCACCATCTGTTATGAGTAATATTTTACCAATGCTGACATTTGCTTGTTCAAGCAACTGTTTACTCTTATTAATCGCAACTTCTGGATAACTACCCCGACTTGGCATGATATCTGTGTCTAGACTACTTACGAGTGAAGCAATTGTATCTACATCAGTAGTTAAGGGTGTAACTGTAAAAGCATTAGCTGAGTAAACAACTAAAGCGGTTTGCCCGCTTTTTCGACGCTCTAATATATCTAAAATCTTTAGTTTAGCTCGCTGAAGTCGACTTGGTATCAAATCTTGAGTGTCCATTGAAAGAGACAAATCTAATGCAATTACCAATGATTGATCCAGTCTAAATGCTGGTTGTTCAATGCGTTTCCATGATGGTCCAGCGAGTGCAATGATTGCAATAAGACATGCAATAGTCATTAATATCCATCTAGCATCTTTGTCCCGCACAGGATTTTGAGATAAAACATATGGAATTAACTCATGATCGATTACTGAGCTCCAATTACTAGATCCTAACTGTTTGAAAGCTAAAAAATATATAGCCACAAAAATAATTGGAATCAAAAGAAACCATTCGGGACGCAACCAGTGAAAATCATTTAGCAATCTCAATTTCCTTATTAGCTTTTGTTAAAAATGATCTTTTAATTAATATAACAACACTTAGGAACAGACTTAGCATCAATGATAGCCCTAAAGGATAATAAAAATATGACTTAACTGGCCTAAAACCTGATTCAAGCTCCTCAATTGGCTCAAGCTCATCAACTAATTTATATATTTCCTGTAAACTTTTGGTATTAGTCGCACGAAAATATTGCCCATCCGTAAGACTTGCAATATTAGTTAAAGTATTTTCATCAAGATCAATAGATGGATTTATGAGGCGTTGACCACCCAACAAAGATTTTACTCTAAGCTGCTCTGCACCAATACCAATGGTATAGATCTTTAACCCTATTTGCTTTGCAAGTTCGGCAGCTTTTAAAGGTCTTATTTCCCCGGCAGTATTTGCACCATCAGTTAAAAGTATTAATACCTGGTCAATCTTTTTTTCATCCTGTTCGTATATTCGACGAACAGCCAGAGTTATTGCATCACCAATTGCAGTTTTTTCACCCGCAAGCCCAATGAAAGCTTCCATTAAAAAAGTATTGACGGTATCAAGATCCAATGTAAGCGGCACTTGAAGATAAGCTTTTTCACCAAAAAGAATCAGGCCAATTCGATCCCCTTTACGTCGGTTAATAAAATCGCTTGCAACGGCTTTTGTTGCAGTTAATCGATCCACACGGAAACCAGCTAATTCAAAATCCTTTTGATTCATGCTTCCAGATAAATCGACGGCTATCATTAAATTTCGACCAGCCACTGATACATCTAACTCATCACCAATCCGCTCTGGACGAGCAGCGGATATTACTAAAAGAATCCAAGCAATTATTGCTATCCAAGATTCCCAATTATAAAAATAATTTTTACTATTTTGGTTTTTCAAAGTTGAAAAATTAGCCATATCTGGAACACGTAGACCTATTTCAGTAAGATTTTTAGATTTTGGCATCAAATAATGAATAATGATTGGCAATGGCAGCGCCAATAAAACAAAGGGCCAAGCAAAAGACCACACTATTTAGAGCCTCTAATTGGCAATACAAGGCGCATGCGAACGGCCTCTAAAAATTTGCGTAAATCAGCATCTTTAATTTCACTCTTATAATCTTGATATGGGATTTTAAGTAAAATTTCATAGCCCTCAGTTTGAAAATAGGGTGTTGGCAAACCTTGATCTAGCCACCTCATCCAGGCATCGCCAGTTAAGCCTGCTACTTTGCTACGGGGTTCGTATGCAAGCATGGTACGGCGTAACAAATTGGAAATTTTTCTAGTTAGAATTAATTGGTCTTTATCTAACAGAAAATTTTCTTCAATTTTCTTTAAATTTAATAAAGCAAGTCTTCGTGAAGCATTAAGTTTATAAGCTTGAAAGGTACGAAGAAAAATCCAGCCAATAACTAATATTATTAACGCCATCATCACCCACCAGCCTGGTGCTAAAGGCCACCAACCTACTGGAATAGGTAAGTGAAGCGGTCGTAATGGAAGCTCAGAAAAACTCATAATTTATTTGACCTTTTTCCTAATGCACTCTGTAATGCTGTAACTGGATTATCATCAGTTGAAATAGACATTAAATGAATTCCATATCTACGACAGAATTTTTTTAAATTTTGCTCCTTATTAATAAACTTATTTTCATAGTTACGACGTGCAGCTTTTGAAGAAGTATTAATTTCTAATTCTTCACTCGGCGCAACAATACGATAATGACCAGGTGGTGGTAAAATTTTCTCAATTGGATCATGCATAAAAATAATAAACACATCGTTATGACGTGCAACATTAGAAAGATGTGATTGAGAGGCTCTGCTAAAACCATTGAAATCACTAATAATAACAACAAGACTTCCTGGCCTGGAAACTCTACGTAAGGCTGCCATCGCTTTAGTAAATGAATGTGACGCCTCATGAGTGGACTCATTTCGCCAATTTTTAATTTCAATTAGATTATGAATAAATCTCAATGCTGATTTACGACCAAGACGTGGTTTTAGTTCACAATGTAACTTATCGCCAAATATTAAACCCCCTAATCGATCACCTCTATGATGAGCTGACCAAGCAATCAGTGCCGCTGCCTTTGCAGCATTGACTGACTTAAAACAACCACGGGTAGCAAAATCCATGCTAGATCTAAAATCAGTTACTACAAAAACTGGTCTTTCCCGCTCTTCACGAAAAAGTTTTGTATAAGCAAAAGAACTTCGAGCAGTAACGCGCCAATCTATGCTTCGGGGGTCATCACCTGGTTGATAAGGACGTGACTCATCAAACTCCATACCGCGCCCACGAAAGAGTGAAATATAAGCACCTGTTTGAAATGATTTAACATTTAATACGTCAAGTGAAATTGTTTTAGCTAGCCCGTTAAGACTAATGAGTTCAGTCTGACTAATATTTACCGGTGAATTGCCAGGTAGAGTCTGTTTAGATTCCACTAAGGTACTCCAACTCCATCTAGGATGCCTTGAATAATAGAGTTTGAGCTCACTCCATCTGCCTCAGCTTCAAAACTCAAAACTAACCGGTGCCTTAAAACATCAGGTGTGACTGCTTGGATATCTTCTGGACCAATATAATCTTTTCCCAAGAGCCATGCATGAGCTCTTGCTGATCGATCAATACTGATACTTGCTCGAGGGCTTGCCCCATAAAGTATCTGTCCTTTTAAACTGTTATTTACTAAACCTGGATTTCTAGTTGCAGCAACAATATTAACAATATATTTCTCTAGCTCCGGTGAGAGATATAAATCTAAGATTTCACTTCGAGCACTCATTATTGAATTTAAAGCTAAAAGCTCAGAAGGTTGAAATATATCGCGCTGTATTTTCTTTGCTTCATCTCGATTAAGCTTAAGTATTTTCTGTTCATCTTCTTTTGTTGGATAACCAACTTCAACATGCATTAAGAAACGATCTAATTGCGCCTCTGGTAATGGATACGTTCCTTCCTGTTCGATTGGATTTTGAGTTGCCATAACCATAAAAAGTTCTTCAAGGGGATAGCTTTTATCACCAACAGAAATCTGCCTTTCCTCCATTGCTTCAAGTAACGCTGATTGAACTTTTGCTGGAGCACGATTAATTTCATCTGCAAGAATAAGATTATGAAATAAGGGGCCTTTTCTAAACTCAAAAGTTCCCTCTTGAGGCCGATAAATATCAGTACCAGTCAAATCAGCTGGAAGCAAATCAGGAGTAAATTGTAGTCTATGAAAATTTCCTTTAATACTTTTTGATAAAACCTTGATGGCTCGTGTTTTTGCCAAACCGGGTGCACCTTCAACAAGAAGATGCCCATCACAAAGCAGTGCAATCAACATACGATTAATCAAATGAGACTGACCAATAATCAATTTACTTGCATGATCTTCAAGCTTTTGAAATTGTTCTCTTACTTTCATTCACTGCTCCACAAAATTATGACAAATAATATTTTAAACTTGACTGTAATTATCGCAAAATAATTTAATAATTTTTATAAAAATTTTAAAGATTATAGGTATTATGCTGTGCACTACTAGTTGAAGTAAATGTCATAAAGACATATCGAAATTTGATCAGACCTCGAGTATCCTTTAAATTAAGAGGTAAATGAAAATGATTTATAAAATATCTAAAAATATTTTTACATTTGTTTTATTTATGCTGATACTCACAGCATGCAAAACACCCACAGAAAAAAATATAAATAACACTCAATCCTTAGCTAATAATTTTGAAAAAAAAACATTAATTATTAATTCAGGTAATGATGTTAAGCATAAATTACAAATTTATCTAGCAGAAGAGCCATACCAACAACGTCGAGGATTAATGTTTGTTAGAAATATGCCAGAAAATACTGGTATGTTATTTATTTATAAGAGAAGCGGCGTCCATTCCATGTGGATGAAGAATACTTATATACCACTCGATTTAATTTTTGTACGAGAGGATGGCTTAGTTTCATCAATTATCTATGGCGCTGAACCTATGTCACTCAAGCCTCATAGTTCTATTGAGCCAATTAAATATGTGCTGGAGCTTAATGCTGGTGTAGCAAAAAAGTTAACTCTTAATAAAAAAAGCCGCTTAATATTGGAAGATGATTAAAATTTATTGAAGTACATCAATAATTGAATTTGCTAGGTAATTAACATTTCTAGGAGTAATGCCAGCAATATTAATGCGACTGGAATTCACCATATAAATTCCAAAATCTTTCTTCAATTCCTTGACTTGTTCCTCAGTCACTCCGAGAAAACAGAACATTCCAGTCGCTCTAACCAAATGAGAAAAATCATATTTTGGAGCTTTTGCCAACAATAGTTCATATAGCATAATTCTCATGCTTTTAAGACGTTCACGCATTTCGGCAAGCTCTAAAATCCATTCATTTCGCAATTTTTCATTATTCAAGATAAGACTTACAACTGCAGCTCCATGATCAGGTGGAACTGAATAAATTGTACGGACAACATTATTTATCTGACTATCTATAATCCTCTTGGAGTCTTTGTCTTTAGCAAGAATTGAGAGAGCGCCTACACGATCACGATACAATCCAAAATTCTTTGAGCAAGAGCTTGACACAATCATTTCAGAGACAAATTTAGTCATATGGCGAATACCATATACATCTTCATCTAAACCATCTGCAAAGCCTTGATATGCAATATCAACAAATGGTATTAAATCTCGCTCAATTACAATATCAGTAAGGAGTTGCCATTGATCTTTTGATAAATCGAGGCCAGTTGGGTTATGACAACAAGCATGCAGTAATACGATATCACTTGCAGAGGCATTACGAAGCGTATCTAACATTTCATCAAATTTTATGACATGTTTTTCAAAATCATAATAAGGATATGGTTTGATACTCACTCCTGCACTGGATAATAATGGCATATGATTTGCCCAGGTTGGTTCACTAACCCATACTGATGATGATGGTGACGCACGAAGAATCATTTCAGCAGCCACCCTCAAAGATCCTGATCCACCTGGTGCTTGAATAGTTACCATGCGGTCATTCAAGTCGATTTCACCAAATATCAATTTCTGAATCTCAGAATTAAAATTTGCTGAACCTGCAGTTCCAATATACACCTTACTTTCTTGGTCATTAACGAGCATTTGTTCTGCTTTCTTTACTACATTTAATACAGGTGTTTTACCATCCATGGTCCTATAAACCCCAACTCCTAAATCGATTTTTTCTAAACGTGTATCATTTTTATATTCGGCAATTAGGCCAAGTATTGCATCCGTGCTTAGCAACTCTAGAGATTCAAACAAGATCTTTCTCCATTAAAAGATTAAGTTAGATACTATCTTAAGTTCATATTGAACAAACAAAATATAAATACCCCTAGAGTATGCTTTGCATCGAAACAACATGAAAGATAAATTACGAAATAATTGGTATGCTTTTTAAATGGGAGATAATTATGTACTGTTGTAAATTATTATAAAAGAAAAATTAGTAATGGAAGATTAATATGAATAGACTTGGAACAATCTTTACTGGGCTTAATTTTATAAATCCTTTCATTCTTGCGTCTGCACCACCAACAGAAAGTAAACGCAAAATTTTAAAGGCTTTTGAAGCTGGTTGGGCCGGAGTTGTTACCAAGACAATTGGTTTACACCCAGTGGAGAATGTAGCTGGTCCAAAGACAATCTATCAACGCTCAAGTAAAGAAAAACCTTATGTTTCTCGTATAAAACGAGATGACACTGTTTCCCATTCATCATGGAATTGGGAGCTTATTTCAGATCAACCACTTGATTTATGGTTGCCGGATTTAGAAGAAATAAAGACAACATTTCCAGATCGTATGGTTATTGCTTCTATTATGGCTGGCGCAGGTAATGAAAAAGAAATGAATAATTGGCAAAAACTTGCTAAAGCTTGTGTAGGTGCTGGATGTGATGCAATTGAATTAAATATGTCGTGCCCTCATATGGATCGTAAAGATATGGGTGCTAATATTGCTAATGATGAAAAAATTATTAGATCAGTTTTAAAGGCTGTCATCAGTTCAGTAAAAGTCCCAATCTGGGTAAAATTAACACCAGCAACATCCACACTAGTGGAAGCAGCTCAAGTGGCATACGAGTCAGGGGCATCGTCTATATCTCTATGCAATACTTTCCCATCTCTTCCTCTAATGGATCCAGAAACAATGAAATTTGAAGTAGAGGTTGATGGATTAGTCACGTCTGGAGGTTTGGGTGGTTTAGCAATCCTTCACCAAGCTCTTCAAAAGGTATCTGATGTTTCGAAAGCCTTTCCTGATAAAGCTATCTCAGGAATAGGAGGAATAAGAGGGTTTCGTGAAGCATTTAACTTTATTGCGCATGGAGCTGGTAATTTACAAGTATGCACAGCTGCAATGGAGGAAAAGGGTAGTGGTGGCGTAGGAGTTAAACTTATTCAAGAACTTAAAGATGATTTAAACGACTATCTTGAGCATGAAGGATATTCATCTATAGAAGAAATTCGAGGTATAGCTCGCCAAAGAGTTGTAGATCACTCTAAAGTCCGCAGAAAAAGTGGCAGTTATAACGGTGGATATATTAAAGCTTCATAAACAAAACAGATTTAAATTGTTTAAGTTTTATCAATCTTGATGAATCTAGAACCTTCAAGTGTAAGATTAAACATAAGACCTTTTGAACCAAAAATAAATGCAACTATTGGATCCTTTATATTCTGTGTATCAATCGTTTTGCCAATACCTAAATCAATAATTGCTATCGAGCCGTCTAATCCAAATTTCCATCCATTCGATGCATAAAATTTTTCCAAAGATTGCTTTGTCATGAAAACAATCAAAAGTGATTTAGTCTGTGCGCCAAATTGAAATCCAAATGAACCAGCTAATGCTCTATAGTATTCGATCGCTTGATCATTTACGCGTAATACACCCTCGCCTGTCTCAACTCCAACTAGAGCTCCCACTTTTGTTATGCGAGGAAAAATAAGGTAGCCAGCTGCTTGATTAAGAAAAATTTCAGCATCATTTACATTGCTTTTGAATAACTTGAGTATTTTGTCAGATTCTTGATTAATTTTGTTTGGAGATGCTGCAAAAGCAGTATTAGTAAATAAAAGAATTACTAAAATACTATACATAAAAAGATTCTTTTTAAAATTTAACATTACATTTCCTAAAAATTAATTATTATTTAAGATCAAACACTAAAAATTTTTGAAACTAAATAGAATGTCAAAAAGTTTATCGCCTATGGACAATTTGTGCTTACTTCTCTAGATCTTTTTCTTGATTGTGTCGGTATAATTTTTGGGTAGCCATACCATATGAGGCCGACAACAAATTCCTTATCAGGGTTGATTCCAATAATTTTAAAAAATCTTGGATCTCTTACAATTGTTCCGCTAATCCACTTAGATCCAATACCTGCTTTCCAAAGATACAATGAGAGGTTTTGCACTGCTGTACAGCAAGCTGCATAGTCCTCAAGCTGTAGTATTTCGTTAGATGATTTTTTACATGTTACTACAAGCCAACCAGGTTTCTTAGCCCAACTAGCTCGTTTAAACTCAGCTGCCTCTTTACCTTTTTTTTTGGTAACTATTTCAACACAAAGATCAAGACATTTTCTCTTTGTTGCATCTCCTAATTGATAAAAATGCCACGGCTCTGTGACATGATGATTAGGTGCCCAAATAGCTACATCAATTGCTTTTTTTATGAAGTCTAAAGGTATTTTTTTTTGCAAAAAGATCTCAATTGTGCGCCTGCTCTTTAACACCTTTGCAAATTTTTTAAGCTCAAATTCGAAATTAGTTATCTTTTCCATTTTAAATATTTTATTGTTTAAACTCGTTAATTTTTAAAATTCACATTCTCAATAATTGTTGCAATCTCGGGTCTGCTCATCCTTAGCTCCTCTACTGATAGCGAATCAAGTTCATGTGGAAATACAAGCCACTCAGAAGTCTCGCGTAAATAATAGTCAGGTATTTTATCTGTTTCATTGCATTGAGGTTTAAACCATGGAACTGCGACACGAATATCTGCTGGTGTATTTCCTCTTGCTCGCCTTGTTAACTCTGCGATAACTGAAACAATCGTATTACCTGTATCAAATACATCATCTACAATTAGAATGCGGTCATCATGACATATTTTCTTAACGATATAATTTAGCCCATGAACAACAACTTTACTACGCTCTTCAACTCCAGTGTAAGATGATGTGCGAATTGCAATATGATCGGATGCAACACCACAATATGAGAGTGTTTCTTGAAGGGCCATTCCTACAGGTGTTCCACCACGCCAAATAGCAATAATCATTGTCGGCTTAAAGCCACTTTCAAGGACTTTGATGCCTAAATCAATAGAATCATAAAGTAAGTCATGTGCTGAAATTATAGTTTTTTTCATCTTTATTCTCTTCTATGCGTACACCATGTGATAGGTATAATGTCTGATTATATTTCTAGAGTAGCACGGCCCAGGGATAACAATAATGGATAAGCAATTTATTGCAGCTGATAATTTACTTCGAGATTCATTCAAATTGGCAGTTAAAATTTATGAAAGTGGCTTTGAGCCTGATTTTTTAGTTGGATTATGGCGCGGAGGAAGCGCAGTTGGTATTGCCGTTCAGGAGGGCCTAGATTATTTCGGTACAAAAACTGATCATATTGCAATTCGCACATCGTCTTATACGGGGCCTGACGGGTATTCCCAAATGGTTAGAAAAGCGGAGACGATTAGGGTACACGGACTTAAATATTTACTTGAAAATCTCAGCTCTCATCACTCACTATTAATTGTAGATGATGTATATAGTACTGGATCCAGTGTTAATGCTGTTATTAATCAACTTTCAAAAAAAGCTAGGCGCAATCTACCAAAAGATATTCGTATAGCTACAGTCTGGTATAGGCCTACAAAAAAAACCTTACGGACACCTGACTTTTTCATACATGAAACCAATGAGTGGTTAGTTCTACCTTACGAGTTATCTGGGTTTTCAATCAAACAGCTTCTAGAGAACCGACCAGAGTTGTCGAATTTAATCAATCGTCTTACACCATATGTTTCATCGAAATAAATTATCTAAAAATTATGATTGATTCAAAAATTTTTTTAAAAAAATTGCTTGATTCTGCTATATCTGCAGCTTTACCTTTGCACTGTTTACCAAGATGGTTACCATCTAAGCCAAAAGGAAGACTTGTTGTCATTGGTGCTGGTAAAGCAGCTGCCAGCATGGCAAAAGTTATTGAAAAACAATGGGAAGAGCCAATTGAAGGGGTGGTAATTGTTCCCTATGGTTATGCGGAAAGCTGTCAACACATTAAAGTTATAGAAGCATCACATCCAGTACCTGATGAAGCTGGTCTTGAAGCTGCAACTCAATTAATAAATACTGTTTCTAATTTAAGAGAGAGTGATTCAGTAATTTGTCTCATCTCTGGAGGTGGATCATCGCTTATGTGTCTCCCGATAAATGGTATCTCACTATATGAGAAACAGAAGATTACATCAGCCCTCCTTAATTCTGGAGCTGGAATTCATGAAATTAATTGTGTACGTAAAAAGTTATCCGCAATTAAAGGAGGTAAATTAGCCAATATTTGTTATCCCGCTTCAATTATCACGCTGATTATTTCTGATATACCTGGAAACGATGTATCAATGGCTGCTTCTGGTCCAACTATTACAGATGCAAGCACCGGTAAAGAAGCACTTGAAATTCTTAATCGATATAAAGTTGATATTTCACAAAAAACAAAAAAAATAATAGAAAACAGTAAGCCAGTTAAAGTTACTAAAAATGATATTCGTATTCTTGCAACTAGTGACGACGCTTTAATAGCGGCTTCTAATATTGCTATTAAGTATAAT
>NYWX01000066.1 GCA_002685275.1 Gammaproteobacteria bacterium | reverse complement strand
TTAAATGGCATTTATCAGGCGAACCTTTTTTAACTAAACCAGGTCATTTAATTGATTCTGCTGTAAAGGCAATTTCTGAAACTACTGGGAAAGAGCCGGTTTTATCAACTGGTGGCGGAACATCGGATGGTAGGTTCATTTCGCCAGCTGGAGTAGATGTTGTTGAAATCGGACCTGTTAATGCTTCCATTCATAAAATTGATGAACATGTAAAAGTTGAAGATGTAATTCAATTAACTGAAATTTATTCAAAAATTCTTAAACTACTACTCTAGGATCTTAGGTTGTTCCAAGTGGCAATAGATCCTAAAAAGATCATTGAGACAATAACCCAAGCAGGCATCGTCAACCCAATAAAACTCCAAGACTCCTCTGCGCACTCGCCTGAACCTTGAAGAATCATTCCAAAGATATCCCTTAAGGGTAAATTTTCAATCATGTATCGTAACCCAGGACCGCAAGATGGAATTTCATCTGCGGGTAAATTTTGAAGGTGCACATGCCAGGCAGCGGTTGCAGTTCCAAACGATGAAATCAAAATGCACAGGAAAACATAAATACGAGATGCAATCTTATTTGGATTATAAATAAAAGCAATTAGGAATATGATTCCTAAAACAATAACTGCTATTCGTTGCAATACACATAACGGACAAGGCTCAAGAAGCAATACATATTCAGAGTAAAGTGCGAATAACATCAACCCCAAACATGATATTGCTCCAATTAAATTTATAATTTTCTTTGATGGAAGTTCCAATTACTCTCTCAATTAATTTTAAATTCCAAGTCAATTTGAAATCTTTGATAGCCTTGCTCTTCGCTCTGAAAACGATCAATCTTGTTAAAAAAGAAAGTTCCACCCAAAGCTATTTTTTCAGAAAACCCATATTTTGCCTTAAAAACATGCCCTTTTGAATCAGTTCCGCCGCCACCAAAATCTGAATCATTAAAAGCAGCTATCACTGAATCAGCTTGGATGTCTTGATACAGCCAAGCATATTGCTTATCGCCTTTCTTTTTGACCGATCCGAGGGTTACGCCATATGAATAAGCGGTATCTTGATCTTCAACCTCATTGTTTTTTGTGTATTGAATATGAAGTCTTAATGGTAAACCCTTTAATTTGGTGTCATATTGACCAAAAAACTCAATATTTTTATAACCATATTTATAGCCTTCCTCATCTAAGCCCTCAAAGGAGTTTCCTTTTGGATCACCGTTGTAAAATGGACTTAAACCGATGGTTTTGGTATATCCAAAATAACTTAACCCTGTTGTCAAACTTCCATTATCGCTGATATCAAATTTCAAACCAGTTTGAAATGTATAAAGGAGTGAATAATCATCAGATTCCCCTTCAGCTACAGAGAAAACAGCCGCCGTTCCAAATATTTTATCAGATTTAAATTTTGCAGCTATGCCCTCAGGGTTTAAATCTCCATCCCAAATCAAGGGAGCACCGCCTACTCTAAACATTGGGTTTTTCATTTTTCCAGCATTTACATCTACATTATTGTTGATTTTCCAATCTATATACGCGAGATCAATGCCAATATCTTTAGTTGAAAAGCTGCCATCTAAGGTTTGGTTTGTTGAGACTGGATTTTTACCACCTGTCGCTAACTGAAAAACAAAATCAACATTTTCCTGGACTCCTACCTTAAAGCCGGCTCGAGCTCTTATTCGCATTCGGTCTTTGTAACTGCTGTTTTCTTTATTTATACCTTCATGTCGAAGGCGCGCATCACTTTTAAAATCAAATTTATCATACCAACTATCCGCATATGCTAAAGAGGATGAAAAAATAAAAATTAAACATATAGCTGTAAATCTCATAATTAACCTCAATAATATTTACTTAATAGGAAAGCTCAATGTATTAAGCTTATATTACATTTTTATTACATATTTTCATTTATTAGAAGGTAGCTCTGCTACCTTTTGACGCAAATATGCTGGTTGTATATTTTGCGGCTTTATTGCTGCAGAAATATCTGCCAAAGCCAAAAGCCAAGTAGCTCTGGGATAAAGAATATGTGACTGCCCACAAATCCATTTAGAATTTGAACGAGCTAATTCTGGATAGGATTTCCATCCTTGACCTGCTGTTAAAAAATTTTGATTTTGTGATGCGAAAAATTCAATTATTCCCTGTTCTTGAAGATATTCATTTACCAAAGACTTTGGCTTATTAAATTTATCCCTCACGTATAGACCAAGATAGACCTCATTCATATGTGCATCTTGGGCAACAGCAATGTAATTTTCTTCTGATGCGTCTAAAGCTTCTGCGGCTACAGCAGACAGGGATGAAACGGGGATGACATCAAGGCCGGCACCGTGAGCTAAACCTTGAGAAACAGAAGCGGCAATTCGCATACCAATAAAAGAACCCGGGCCATTGCCTAAAACTACGGCATCAAGATCAGTAAGTGCTAATTTCGATTCTTTCAAAACTTCATTTACCATTGGTATAAGTAATTGCGTGTGCTTGCGTGGCTGCTCGATATGACGTTCAAAAACATTTTCGCCATCTGATATGGCAACTGAACAGGCAACAGATGAAGTATCAATACCAATTAATTTTAAACTATTTTTCATTTTTTTGAGGCTAAAAAATTAGAGACATCATTAAAATCTGAGGTGTGAGGCATAGGCGATAAACAATCAAGGAATATTTTACCATAACCTTTAGTTGTTATTCTTGGATCACATAAAACTATTACTCCGTAATCTTTGAAATCACGTAATAATCTTCCAGCACCTTGTTTTAAAGACAGCGCTGCAAGTGGTAATTGATGCTCCATAAAACCATTGCCACCTTGACGTTTTATAAATTCCAAACGAGCTATCATTAAAGGGTCAGAAGGTGAAATAAATGGTAATTTATCAATTGCCACAATCGTCAGCGCTTGTCCTCGAACATCCACTCCCTCCCAGAAACTCGAGGTACCTAGTAATACTGCATTACCAGATTCACGAAAACGACGAAGCAATTCATCGCGAGGTGTGTCACCCTGAGAAAGTAACTCTCTACCGCCAAGAGATTTTTTATTAGATTTAAACCATTTCTTTGCATTATTTAGTGCTTTATGGCTTGTGAATAAATAGAAAAAACCCCCTGAAGTAGAATCCAGTAATGGTGAAATCTCTGAAAGCATTACACTAGTGTGATTTCGATCTGATGGCTGTGGCATATTTTTAGGTAAAAAAATTAAACCATTTTCGTGCAATGGGAACGGACTAGGAAAAGAAAGTTTTTCGACTCCGTTAAGACCCATACGAGTAATAAAATGTGAAAAATCATCTGATATTGCCAGTGTGGCTGAAGTAAAAATCCAGGACTTAAAGCTGTTTCCTATTAGTTTGCTCAATTTTTCAGATACATCTAAAGGTGTTAAGTGAAGACGTAAGCTTCGAGGATGAACCTCTAACCAACGTAGCCCATCAAACAGATCATCACATACTAAAGTTTCTAATCGATCTCTTAAATTAATCAATCTTTCATATAACTTCTCTAAATCAACTGAAGCATCACTCAATTTGGCAATAGCTGACTGTAAATCATGAAGGTTATTCTTAAGTTTTTGAATAGATTCTCTGATTTCACTCAAAACTTCTTCTAACTCATATCTTCCTTCATTACGAGGTGCATATAATCGTAGTTCATTAACTGAAGTTTGCAAATTATCAATAATCTTATTTAATTTAGATTGTGAATATGGCAATGTCATTACACGCGCTTCTTCAACAATTTTTTCAAGCTCACGGCTACCTAGAGATATACCAAAAAATTGAATAGCTAAGTCAGGAATTTGATGAGCCTCATCTATAATAAATGCATCAACGCTTGGTAAAAAATCAAGAAATCCACTCTCTTTCATCGCCAAATCAGAAAGCAAAAGATGATGATTAACAACAACTAAATCAGCTTCTTGAGCTTTTTTTCGTGCTTTTGCAGCAAAACATTTAGGGCATTTTTTCCCTAAACAATTTTCTTTATTTGACGTAACTAGAGCCCAAATTGGTGAATTTTCGGAGACTTCGATTAACTCTGCTTTGTCGCCACTAATCGTGCGATGCCTCCATTTATGGACTTCGTTTAAATCGTTCTTTAGCGAATCTGAAAGATTTGTTAATTGATCTAAACGCTTTGGACATAAATAATTTTCACGACCTTTTAACAATGCAGTTGCAACAGGCCGTCCTAGTGCTTTTCCAACCAAAGGAAGATCTCGGTGATACAATTGATCTTGTAATGATTTTGTGCCAGTACTAATTATCGTTTTCTGGCCACTTGTTAAAGCTGGAATTAAATAAGCAAAAGTTTTTCCAGTACCAGTTCCTGCTTCAACTACTAATATTTTGGAGCTTTTAAGGGCATTTGTGATAGCTTCCGCCATTTGTTCCTGTTCAGCTCTGTGCTGAAAACCTGGCAATAGATTCTTAAGAGGGCTTTGATTACTAAAAAATTCTTTAAGATTAATCACTGGAAAATATCAACAAATATATTTATAGAAAAATTATTTTTATATGAAAATCAAAGTAAGATAAAGCTTAAAAGAGTTCGGAAAACATTATTTTTCTGCAACAATGTATGCAATCCAGGCGAGATCGGCTTCACCCTCTTCGTTTGGTGTGAACTCACCATTGCCCTCGCCGTTTTCATCTTCACCTTCCCAATAAACTGTTGCTTTACTAAAACCAGCTTCCAATAATAATTCTTTAATCTCAGGGGCTGACCAAAGGCGCCAATCATAAGTAAAAGCTTCTTCTATCTTGGACCCATCTTTAAAATAAAAATGAATATGACAGCGAATAAAATTTGTTATTGGGTGAAATCTAGCTTGATGCCAAATATATGAAAAACCATGCTTTTTGTGTTTGGTCTTTTCCCTATTTTCTTCTTGCGCTTCTGGTCCACCAAACATATCGCAAAAGAAAATACCGTCGTCCAATAAAGCATTATATGCATTTTTAAAATATTTAAGGAGTGATTCACGAGTTTTGAAAATAAAATAACTAAAATTTAGCGCCGCCAACAAATCGACCTTGGGCGTATCAGCATTTATTACATCAGACTCAACTAGAGTAAATCGCTCTTGATCACCTAAATCAAGCTTTTCAAGGTGGTTTAAACGACCCCACTCCAATACAGATGCATCAATATCAACTCCATAAGCTTTATAATTTTCGCCTTGCTGCACCCATTGGCATGATGCACTGGCAGTACCGCAAAAATCCTCCCTAAATAGATAGGCAGGTTGCCCTTTTAAAGATGTATATGTGTATTGTAAAAATTCAATCTCGTGCTCAACATTTTGCACTGATATCTCATAAAGCTTATGAATATCTGCATTATCAGCCATTGTTTTTGATTTTTTTTCAAACTCATTTTTCATGCTGTAAATAATTCCAGGTTTTTTTTCAAATTCAATAATATATTGTATCGATCTATGCAGCTATTGAAATAGCATTTAAAGCTTCAGTCAAAATTTCACTTCCTGCACTCTCGTGATGAGATTTTTCACTTATCGTTCTTCGCCAAATTTTGGCACCATTTTGTCCGGCATAAAGACCAAGCATGTGCCGCGTAATATTATTCAAAGATACACCTTCGTTTAATTCTTTATCGATATAAGTTGTCATTTTATTTACAATATCTCGTCTTGCTGGTAAGCAATAATTTAAATTAAAATATTTCTCCAGCTCCGCTAAAAAATAAGGCTGATAATAGGCTTGACGACCTATCATTACGCCATCGAGCTTACTTAGTGCGAGCTCAACGTCAGTAATATTCGATATTCCACCATTTAAAATTATTTCTAAGTCGGGAAATTCTTGCTTTAATCGAAAAACACGATTGTAATTTAAAGGTGGTACCGTTCTATTCTCTTTTGGGCTTAATCCGTTCAAAACGGCAATACGAGCATGAATAATAAATTTTTTACACCCAGCAAAAGCTAAAGATTCTACAAATTTAAACAAAAACTCATAACTGTCGTTGTCATCTAGCCCTATTCTTGTCTTAATGGTTATTGGAATATCTGTCACGTTACTCATAGCTTTATAGCATTCGCTTACTGTGTTGGGTGAAGCCATAAGGCAAGCCCCAAAGTGACCACTTTGAACTCTATCGCTCGGACAACCAACGTTTATGTTAATTTCATCAAATTCAAGCTTATGGGCTTTTGAAGCCGCATTAGCCATCCATTTAGGGTTACTCCCCCCAAGCTGAAGAGCCAAGGGGTGCTCTTCGTTGTTATAGCTAAGAAAATGCTGAGAATCGCTGTGCTGAATGGCTGCTGCTGTTACCATTTCTGTGTATAACAACGCAGATGGACTTAATAATCTCATAAAGTAACGACAATGACGATCCGTACAATTCATCATTGGGGCAATAGAAAAATTATTATTCATAGATTTAGTAAGTTTTTAAAAATTTGTGTATTTAGTAAAATGAAATTATCAAAAAAACTGCCTTATCAGTAAAATAAGTATAAATTTTATGAAGTTATATCATTTATTTTAATTGATTAATAAATCTTTAATTAAGAAAAAATAAATGTGAAGTTAATGCATTACCAGTAAAAATATTCAAATATTGGTTTTAAAAATTTATCCTAATTTAGAGTTCATAAATGATATCATTTTGTTTGATGTTTTTGATTATACGTAGGTTATAATAATTATATGTACCGTCAACTTACAGACCAGGCCGAAAAATATCTTCGGTCCGTTTACTATCAAGATGATATTGCTGGAGAACTTAAGCGTAAATTGGGTGATCTGATGGCACGCGGCGAAGCTAATGCTGATGCAGCCTGCCGTGCTCTAAAGCTCAGCCGTCGAACACTGCAGCGTCGTCTAAAAGAAGAGAAAACATGCTTTCAACAAGTCTTGCAAGAAGTACGTGCTTTGCTAGCAATCAATTATCTTTCAGACTCAAGGCTTCAATCACATGAAATAGCCATGCTATTAGGCTACTCAAATATTAGTACTTTTACTGCAGCATTTAAAACTTGGTATGACATGCCACCGTCTGAATATCGGCAAAAATTTCTAAGTATCTAGTTAAAAAATAAAATATCAAATTTACGTTATGATTAAACTTTGGAAGTTACATATATACATTCCAGCACAAAGTGAATTAATTGAATGAAACATACATTTGCAATATTGATAATAATTAATACGCTTGTATTAGGAGCTTGCGGAGAAAGCGATGATGGTACTTTTGTAAATCCTACGGGTAAAGGAACAATTAGGATGATCAATGCCATCAAGGCAGCGCCAGATATAAATCTATTGATTGAACGAAAAATTCTTGCAGGAGCGAATTTTCGATCAAGTACAAATTTATATGAATATGATGATCTTGATTATCAATTTAACTTTGAAGTTCGATATGCAGGAAATCCAATATCAGTTCCATTTTCTAATAAATTACTCAAGATAAATGCAAATACTGAATACACTCTTTTGGTTAGCGGCTCACTTGATAACCCATTAATTACAGTTTGGGAATTTCCTAATCAAAGCGTTAATGAATTAGCAACTTCATTCAATGTTAGGTTTGCCCACACCGCAGAGTCTTATGGTAATTTGGATTACTATTTTAGCCTTACGGGTATTGCGCCAGCCTCTGGTGACGCTATTGGTAATATCGCTTTTGGTGAAATTATATCATCAATGAACTTTGATGCGGGAGACTATACACTGACCCTTACTGAAGAAGGTCTTCCTAATAATATAGTTTTTCAATCTGATCCCTTCTCTTTTCAACCTGGTAAACAATATACAGTTACTCCATTTGATGGAGGTGAAAATACAACAGCACCTATTATTGTAAAATATTATTCAACTAGTTCTGGGATTGGTGTTCATGATGAGGGGGCTATCTTGGATCTTAATTATCCCTCGACTTCTGAATTTGTGCACGCCTCTCTTGAGATGAGTACCGTTGATATATATGACGAACAAATTACAGCAACGAGCACGCCTTGGGCTGTAGGGCATAATTTTAAAGACATAACAAATGAAGTGCTATTACCTATTGGAAGTGATCCATTCATTTATGTTCCATCTGGGTTGTTGGCGCCAGAACTAATTAATTTTACTGTAGATGAAAATACTGGCATTAGAGCTAGAACATTTGCTGTTGGAAAAAATAATGTTTTTACAATTTCCACTTATCTTCCAGATCGCAGGCCATTGAGCACTGCAGCAAAACTAGAAATTTACAATACCAATACCAATTTTGAATCTATTGATATTTACGTCATTGAAGCAGACACGTTAGTTGATGATCAAAATCCAACTATAACTGGGGTTTCAGTCAATTCTACCACTGGTGTTGCTTTGCTCCCTCCAGACAGCTATGACATTTATGTAACTGAAACATCTGAAAAAAATATTCTTTCAGGTCCTATAAGGTTAGACATTGAGATAGGGGATGTTTTTAGTGGAATTATTTATGACGAAGTTGATCCATCTATTCTGGAATTAATCCTGATTCAAGAAAACCAAACACCATAAAAATTATTTAATTAATGCGTAATTTTAGCTAAATTCACAAGTAACTATTTATCTTTCTATCTTTAATAAGTCTGATTTTACAACTGAAGCAGCTGAATCTACATAAATTGGTATAGCTTTCAATGTTGAAATTTTTACGTTGTCAATTAAATGAGATACTTCAACATTTAGGTATATTCTGCCCTCCTGTTGCGGAATCACTGAAACAGTCTGAACTAAGGCGTTATTACTTTTAATATACTGAAGATTAATCTTTTGTAATTGCGATTCTGAAAAAATCATCGAAGATTGTTCTGTAATTTTAAATTCAACTTGAACGAGCTGAGTCTCCAGCGAAGAAATAAATTGTAATTTTATAGTGACAGGTTGACCAACTAAAGGTTTTCCTATCACATCATATTCAATTTCAAAAGAATCGTATTTAACCTCAGATTGCACATCATTATTTAATGACTTTAATGATCCAATCTTCTCTGTATAGTTAATTTCTGTGAGATCACATGCTGTTAAAAATATTATCGAAGCAAGAAAAGTAAACATTTTCATTAGTTTCATACCAATTAACCTTTATCCATCTATTAAGATATTAATAAAAAAATTTAATTTTAAATTTCAAAGATTAAAGTATTAGATAATATTTTTCGAAAAATTCAAAACACCAGATTTAATTTTATTAAATAAAAAAAGTGTTTTTATGTATGAAAAGTGGCGTCCCCAAGGGGATTCGAACCCCTGTTGGCCGCCGTGAAAGGGCAGTGTCCTAGGCCTCTAGACGATGGGGACGC
>NYWX01000065.1 GCA_002685275.1 Gammaproteobacteria bacterium | reverse complement strand
GGTGCCTCACGATTCCACATATCAAAGGGCGCTGCACCTGGAATGTATAATAAACTTGTGTACTCTCGTTTTCCTTCAACTTGATTGTGGCTCCACGTTAATGGATCTCTAAAATCATGGGAAAGATATTTATAAAATTCTTTATAGTCATCATCTTTGAGCTCTGATCTTGAACGAGTCCACAAAGCTGTTGCAGAATTAACAATTTTGGTTTCGAAATCTTTATCGTCAACTGAAACGAGTGATACTGGGAAGCCAATATGATCTGAATACTTTCGAATTAATGATTCAATTTTAGATAATTCTGTATACTCAGTTTCATCTTTTTTTAGAAAAAGAGTTACTTTTGTTCCTCTCTCAGGACGTTTAATATTCTCAATCGTAAATTCGCCCTCACCCTTTGATACCCATGCAACTGCTTCATCATCTGCTAACCCAGCACGACGCGATTCAACTTTAACTTTTTCAGCTACTATAAAAGATGAATAAAATCCGACCCCAAACTGACCAATTAATTGTGAATCTTGTTTTTGATCGCCAGTTACTTTGGATAAAAAGTCAGCCGTACCTGATTTTGCTATTGTGCCAAGGTTATCAATCAACTCATCGCGAGACATACCAATACCATTATCTATAAATGATATTGATTGTTGTTTTTTATTTACCTCAATTATGATATTTAAATCGGGTTCATCATTTATCAAATCAGAATTAGCTAGAGCTTCAAAGCGAAGTTTATCTGCAGCATCTGAGGCATTAGAAATGAGTTCTCTAAGAAATATTTCTTTATTGCTATACAACGAATGAATCATCAACTGCAGTAATTGACGTACTTCAGTCTGAAATCCAAGGGTCTCTTTCTTTTTTGCCACCAAACTATCTCCTGACTTAAAAAAACACGATATAGCCTTCAGCAGCTATTTCAAGGTTATTATAATTAAGAATATTTTGAGAAATCTTTATCTATAAAATAATTACAAAAAATCTTCGCATATTTAAATATTCTATGGGCGAATCTCTATAGGAGTTTTTTCTCTAATCATTAACCATAAATCAATCATATCTGAATTTGAAACCGCTATACATCCATTTGTCCAATCATGAGACTTATAATAAGCTTCTGAATGACTTGGCTTATTAGGTTGGCCATGAATCATAATTGCACCTCCAGGTAGAACACTATTCTTATTTGCTTCAATTCGATCTTCAACATTTGGATATGAAATATGTATTGATAAAAAATATTCACTATTTGGATTACGTATGTCTAAGATATACTTACCTTCTGGTGTTTTGAAATCTCCCTCTCTCTTTTTATCCCCAACAGGTGACATTCCTAAAGCAATCTTAAAAGTGCGAAAGATTTTATCATCTTTTAGAAGGTGTAATTCGCGATCTGATTTATCAACAATTACCTCTTCTGCTATCGGAAATTCTACAGCCAGAAGAAATTTTATGTAAAATAATGAAAGTAGTAAAAGAGAAATTTTTAAATAAATTTTCATTTGTTATTATTGATAAATGTATTCTTTCAAAGAATAACTTTTTTTTTAAAAAAAATTAAGTAATAAATAAATATAGAAGAAAAACTATTATATAAATATGTTATCAACTTGTTAAAAATTTGAATTTTCATGACTGAAAAAAGAAAATCTCTAAGTTACTTCATAGCCCCGAAATATTGGCCTGTTTGGTTTTTAATGGCAATACTACGTCTAATTTGTCTGCTTCCACGCAAAGGCCTCCTCAAGGTTGGAAAAATACTTGGTAAAATAGCATATTATATATTTAAATCAAGACGTTACATAATTTATCGTAATATAGAGCTTTGCTTTCCTGAATTAAAACCACATGAACTCCAATCACTTGTTTTTAAGCATTTTGAAGCATTAGGGATGATGCTTATTGAAATGGGTCTTGGGCGATGGGCAAGCGATCAATATCTTAAAAAAATTACAGTTATCAATGGTATTGAACATTTAAAAAAAGCTCAAAGAAATGGTCACGGTGTAATTCTTTTATCTGCTCATTTTACAACCTTGGAAGTTAGTGGCAGAGTTCTCGCAGCTAATGGGTTACCTTTTGATAGTGTTTATCGTAAAAATCGAAGTGATTTTATTACTGAAATTCAACGAAGCGGTCGTGAACGTTCTGTTGTAGATACAATAGAAAAACAAGATATAAGAAAAATGGTTCGAAACTTAAGGGCTGGCCGAACAGTTTGGTATGCACCGGATCAAAGCTATAACCGCAAGGGCGCTGAAATAATCAGTTTTTTTGGAATACCCTGTATGCATACAACAGCTCTTTCAAGATTAGCTCGACTTGGAAAAGCAATTGTAATTCCTTTTTTCCCGCGTCGCTTATCTGATGGTACTTATGAAATTTCATTGCTAGAACCACTTAAAAAGTTCCCAGGCAATAATCCTGTAACTGATACTAAAAGATATGTTGATATATTAGAAGAGCAAATAAAGTTATGTCCTGAGCAATATTTCTGGATTCATAGAAAATTCAAGAATTTACCCAGTGAGTACCCTGACTTCTATGAAGATTTAGATGCATTTGAGTAACCTGCTTTAAGATTTTTCCACTTTTCCTCATCAAAATGTACTTTAGGATCTAATTTAATTATTTTTAATAATGATCGATATAATCGATTTAGATTTTCTTGCATCCATATGCCTGGCTGCATAATCTTACATTTATCAAAATCAATGACCCAAACTTCTCCATTTTTATTGACTTGAATGTTGTATGCATTTAAATCTGTATGATTTACGCCAACTTTATGAAATTTCCAAATTGACTCGCCAACAAACCTCCAAAATTTATTGTCCCGTTCTTCAATTGCTATGTATTCAGATAAAGATATAATTTTTGGTATACAAATTGTAATTAAGTCTGCTTTATAAAAAAGACCATAGCGACAAAACCTTGCGGCAACAGGGTGTGGAACATTCATATTCTTCATTGAAAGATTCTTTAATAACCGCCATTCCAAGAAAGGGCGTGTATTTTGCTCGCCGCAGAAAATATAGGAATCATTTACAATTTTACTGAGCAAACCACCGCGATTATAGTGGCGTAAAACATATTCACGAGGTTTGTTGCCTATATAAAAGGTGTTGCCACGACCACTAGATCCAAATCGTCCTGTCAAAATCTCAGAATTCAGCCAGCTACTAGCTGTAAATTGTTCATCTGATATTTGGTCGATAAGAGCCTTATCGTATAGGATGGCACCATCTTTAGTTTTTTTAACAATTTCGTTCAACTAATTAATCCTTTTCACTTGTCAAATTTAATTTCAAAAAAAATATGTATCATTCGCTTATCAGCGATAGGTGATACGTGCCATACATTAAGTGTCATAAGACAAATTCAGGATAATTGGCCAAAAACAAAAATTACATGGATTATTGGCAAAATAGAAGCCCAATTAATGTCTGATATCCCAAATATTGAGTTTATCATCTTCGATAAAAATAAAGGATTTAAAGCATACCAAGATATTTATAAGCATTTAAGTAATAAAGATTTTGATATCGCTTTGTGCATGCATCCCTCAATGAGGGTCAATTTTTTATACCCAATGATTCAAGCACCTATTAAAATTGGATTTGATCGTCGGCGCGCAAAAGATTTGCAATGGATATTTACTAATAGATACATCAAAGCTAAAAATAATGAGCATGCGTTAGATGCATTGCTTTCGTTTGCATCAAATATTGGATTAATCACTAAACCTTTACGTTGGGAAATACCGCTAAATAAAGATGAAAATAAATTTGCTGCTAAATTTGTAGATCCAAATAAATTTACAGTTTTAATAAGTCCTTGCAGCAGCAACCGGAAAAAAAATTTTCGCAATTGGAATATAAAGAATTATATACGCGTAATAAGATATCTCAGTAAGAATGGTTGTAAAGTAATATTAACTGGCGGTTCAACTAGACTTGAAGCTAAATACGCATTAGAACTTTCAGCAAATACTGAATCCACAAATCTAATCGGAAAAACTTCACTAAAACAACTGGCAGCACTCATTCAAGCTGCAGACTTAGTTATTTGCCCGGACTCAGGTCCAGCTCATATAGCTACAGCGTTTAATACACCTGTGATTGGATTATATGCAACATCAAACCCTAAACGGACTGGGCCATACAACTCATATGAACTGACAATTAACCGCTACCCTGATGCAGTAAAAAAATATTTAAAAAAAACAGTAAATCAAATTCGATGGGGGCAAAGGGTTCGTCATCGAGATGCAATGATGTTGATTACAGTGGAAGATGTTATTAAAAAAATTAAATTTTTTTTAAACTCAAAAAAATAATAACCATTATTTAGTATCAGGCAATAACTTATACAATGCACCACAATAATGACACGTTGCTTCTCCAGTAGCCTCAATTGGTAAAAAAACCCTAGGATGTGAGTTCCATAAATACATGCTAGGCATTGGGCAACTTAATGGTAAGTCTTTTGAACTAACTTCATATTTATTTTGGATGTTGGCTGGAATTAATTCTTGATCAATCTTACCTGTTTTCGTAATCACATTACTCTCAAAGGATAGAATTTAATACTTGGATTATAAACTTTCAATTTGCATGTGTCATAAATAGTTTAAAAACTATTATTTATTAATATAGCTTAGAGTTATATTAGACTGTAATTCCTAGCTTAGGATCCTTTTTTGAACAAATAAAAGCCAAATTTATAAAGAAGATTATGAAACTACAGCAGATTAAATACTTACTTGCTATTGTTGATAACAGTCTAAATATTAGCACTGCTGCCAATCGAATGCATACAAGTCAACCCGGAATAAGTAAGCAACTGAAGTTACTTGAAGAGGAACTTGGCATACAGCTATTTACTCGTGAAGGTAAGAGCCTAAGTAGCATTACCACTGAGGGTCTTAAGGTTATTGAAAGAGCAAGAGTAATTTTAAAAGAGGTAGAAAATATTAAATCTATAGCATTAGATTATAATAAGGAAAAACAAGGATCACTATCCATTGCTACAACTCATACACAAGCTCGTTATGTATTGCCTGAAATTATTAATAAATTTAGAAAAAAATTTCCAAAGATAGCCTTAAACTTACATCAAGGAACATCAGAACAAATTGCGGACATGGTGTTAAATAATGATATTGATTTTGCTATTGCAACAGGTTCAAAAAAATTATTTGAAAATCTTTTATTAATTCCAAGTTATCACTGGGATCGCTCTATTATAGTTCCAAAGAGTCATGCACTTAGTCAACTCAAGCGCAAAATTACACTTAAAGATCTCGCTCAATTTCCTTTAGTAACTTATGTTTTCAGTGTCGATGGTGAATCCTCTCTTAAGCGTGCATTTAAAGAGGAGGGTCTAAAGCCTGATATTGCATTCACAGCACGTGATGCCGATATTATTAAAACATATGTACGCATGGGAATGGGGGTTGGGATAATTGCTAGTATGGCAAATGAGATAAATCAAAAGGAAGGTTTTTACGTTTTGAGTGCTGAAGGACTTTTCCCTCGATGTACAACTTGGATTGGCTTCCGTAAAAACATCATTCTAAGAAGATATATGTCTGAATTTTTGCAACTATTTGCACCTCATGTTTCACCGCCTCAACTTCACAATATTCAAGATGAAAATACACAAGAAAACATCGATGCTCTAATTGACCTAAAGCACTTACCCTTACTCAAGTAATAATATTAAATAGTTTCTATAACACAGAAAAAATTTAAAAAATATTTCTAAATTTAGAATAGATCTAATATTAATAAATACGAATACCACCATGTCGCTGTCTACTTCGAAAGTCAGACCACCATATGCCAGATAAAAAACCAATAATAAGGCAAATGAATATTAAACCTATAATCCAATATAGTGAAAAACCAATATGATGATCTAACCTCTTGTTATACGCAGTATTTTTCTCAGCTTGATTAACAGTGGCTTCAGTGTCAATTTTCAAATTCATGGACTGACATTCATCAGAGCATTTAAATTTAAAATATTCAGTACTAGTCTTAAAATCTAGCTCAAAGCTGAATCTATCTGCAAAAAATGAGGCGTCAGCAAGAATTACTGAGGGCATCATCAAGATTCCTATTATTAAATAAGCTTTAGAGCACACTGTTCATCTCCCTGATTGATAAGAGGCAATTGCTAGCTTAAAGAATCTAATACCTTTGGTAACGCTGCAATATATTTTTTTATATCTCGTAATGTACCGACACTCACTCGAGACCAATGATTGTAATCTTGATATATCCCTCTTATCAAAATATTCTCTTGAGCCATCTTTTGACGAAATTCTTCAGCATTAATATCGCCTAAATTTACAAATAAAAAACTTGTTTGAGATGGCAATACACAAAGCCCATTTGCTTCAACTGCGTCTGTAATCATTTCTCTTGCTTCTATGATTTTTGACTTAGAATAAGCTAAAAATTCGCGGTCATTGTAGCTCGCAATTGCGGCTGCAATTCCAGCTTGATTTAGTGCATAAAAATGATTCTGGCCAAATGTAGATATTGATTCTATGGTTTCCGGTGAAGCAATCATGTAGCCCACTCGCATACCCGCTAATCCATAGATCTTAGAAAAAGTTCTAGTAACAACTACATTATATCCAGCTTTAACTAAAGGAATCATGCTATTTTCTTCTGGCGCATCAGTTACTTCATTATAAGCTTCATCTATTAGCACCATAGTTTTTGTTGAAATTTTTTTACAAAAATTTTTTAAATTATTAGGAGATATGGTAGAACCAGTAGGATTATTTGGATTACAAATTTGTACTAGAGCAATGCTTTCGTCAACAGACGAATACATTGCTTCCAAATCAACTGAAAGATCGTTAGTTTTGGGAATTCGTTTTATTCCATATTTGCTATGTCTTGTCCCCATTTTAGACGTGGCATCCCAAAATAAGTCAGAACCTAAAATTGATCCTTCTTTTGAAACCATCATGGCCAAACTTGTCAGAGCACTACTTGAACCAGAACTTAAGAGAACATGGTCTTTTGTCAAGCCGTGTTTTTCAGCAATCATTGTTTTCAAAAACTCAGCAGTCTCATTGACATAATACGCCCCTTTGTTGATTGCTTTAGTCATTGCAGCAATAGCTTTTGGGCTAGGTCCATAAGGATTCTCATTAGCATTTAGTTTTGCAATATTAGGTGGTGGACCAAAAATAGAAGCAGTATTTGCTAATTTTATTGATTTACCAAAAGTTAAATTTGGCATAGCCATTAAACTAGCGCTAGCTACTATCGAACTTGCAGATAAAAATGATCTACGCGATAAATTAGTTTTGAAAGTCATTTTTGCCCTCATTATTCAATGATGATAAAGATATTATCCCAATTAAAAAAACTATTTTTTAATCACTAACATGTTTCTCTAATGCTTTTGAAGCTGCTTTATGGATTACCCAAGTGGTGATTATTATAAGAATAATTCCTGCAAAAATTACCCAATCACCTAAGTCCGATGACGGGGCTTCTTTAGATAAAATTTGATTAATATCTCTAGCAAAAGTACCAAGATAAACATACAAAGTTATAGCAGGCAACATACCAATAATAGTAGCAATAAAGTGAATACTAGATTTTACTGGGGACGCGCCATAAATGTAATTTAAAATATTAAATGGAATAATTAATGATAATCTTGTTAGAGCTATGATTACGAAAGCTTTTTCTTGGAGTGCCAACTCAATTGCTTGTATCCGTTCACTGGCTGCTATTTTTTTCTTTACCCAAGGTCTTGCTATCCTTCTGCCACTTTCAAATGCAGCTTGTGAACCAAGAGAAATACCAATAACCGCAAACAAAACTCCCTGTGAAAAACCAAATAAAAAACCACTTACCATCATCGCAATTGAACCTGGTAAAAATAAAATAATTCCAACTATTACCAAGAGAACATACATTAATGGACTCGCCGTTGGATACTTTTCAACTATTATTGCTAAGTAATTAATTAAGCTATCAAATGGCAAATAATAAAGACTTACAGCCAGAAAAATGAAAGTAGTAAAATAAATAATCCAACGTATAATTTTTCTCATTTAGAAGTTGGCTTTTTAAATTTAAACGCTTTTATTCTGTCAGCAAGCGTTGTAGGACGAATACCAAGAAGTTCGGCTGCTCCACCAGCTCCAGATACTTTCCAATTTGTAAGCTGAAGAGCTCTTTTAAGATTTTTTCTTTGGAAATCTTTCATTTGATTTTCGCTCATAACTTCACTTTTAAAATCATCTGCTTTTTTAACTGCATAAATGTCAGTTTTTAGTTCAGGCATAGATAAATCAAGGCGGAGCACCTTACCTGTTGAAAGTATGACCGCACGTTCAATAACGTTCTTTAGTTCACGCACATTTCCTGGCCAATCATAAGATCTTAAATTAACTGCTTGCGCTTGTGTCAGTGTAAGCACATCTCGACTAAAGTCTAAGCAAGTCTGCTCAAGAAAATGCTGGGCCAACTGAAGAATATCATCGCCGCGGTCTCTTAGAGGCGGAACATCGATTGGAAATACGCTTAGTCGATAAAATAGATCTTCACGGAATTCACCATCAATAATGGATTTTTTTAAATCTCTATTTGTTGCTGCTATTACACGAACATCAACACTACGAGTAACATCATCACCAACTCTTTCAAATTCACTTTCCTGAAGAACTCTTAATAACTTGCCCTGAAGCTCCATAGGGATTTCACTAACTTCATCCAAAAAAATACTACCGCCATCGGCCAAATGAAATCGTCCTATACGATCACGGTGAGCGCCAGTGAAGGCGCCTTTCAAATGACCAAAAAATTCACTTTCAAATAATTCTTTTGGAATTGAAGCACAATTCACTTTAACCAAAGGACCATTGGCACGAGAACTTTGAACATGAATAGCATGTGCAACTAGTTCTTTGCCAACACCGGACTCACCTTGAATTAATACATTAGCTGGGGTTTCTGAGACCGCTTCTACTCTTTTCATCATCTGACGTAAAGTAGAGCTTGTACCAACAATACGCCCAAAGTTCATAGCAACATTCACTTCTTCACGAAGATAATCACGCTCCTGCTCTAGCTCTTTGTGGAGACGTTTATTTTCGTCAAGAGTCTCTCGTAATTCTCTTTCAGCTTTTCGCCGTTCAGTTACATCTTTTGAGGCAACAAGCATTCGATCTACATTGCCGTTTTCATCGCGGTGTGATATTGCTGACATCACTAAGTCAAGAATAACACCATCTTTTGTAATCATTTGACGTTCAAGATTATTGAAATCACCATTACTTATAAGCTCACTTAATCGACCGTCAGCATAATATTCACTATCACGAGTGGAAAAGAAATCCGTTATTGGTCGTCCAATTACCTCATCTCTTCGAAAACCAAGTTTTTGAAGCCAGTGATCAGTAACTGTTACAATTAAACCATCGCCATTTACAGTGTGGAGCATTGCTGGTGTAGCGCGATAAAGTGTACGATATTTAAAATTTGCTTTTGCTTGATCAGAAACTTCAGCATACATTGCGACTGTCCTAAGGTATTCGCCTTTTTGATCAAACTCAACAATAGCATTAGAAGTGCAATCCACTACATCCCCAGATTTTGTAACAAAACTGATAGGTTTGTTTTCTAACTTACCAGTTCGTCTTAATGCAGGCTTTAATTCATCCCTTATGCGTACAGCACTTTCTTTAGTTGTAAAGTCTTCTGGGGTCCGACCAACCATTTCTTCGCGCTCATAACCTAATCTATTGAGCATAAAGTCATTAACATCTAAATAAACACCATCTTCAGCTATGGAAGTTGCCATTGACGGTGATTTCCTAAATAACCATTGATAATCATTTTGAGTAGTCATGCAAGCATTATATAACATTTTTCATAAAATTTGCGTAATTTCGTAAATAATATTACGGTTTTTCGTTATTTACGGAATAACGTAATCCTCTTTTTTTATCTAAGTACTTGTTTAAATTATATTTTTTAAAGTTGGCACACCTTATGCAATATAGATATTGTATTTATAAATGTTATTCGATGAATCTAGGAAATTGTCATGAAAAGTAAGTATTTTGAAAACGGTCTTGTTCTTTTTGGAGCACTAGTAATTATTGTAGGTGTATCAGCAGCAGCTAACACAGCTTTAGGTAGCGATATTGGTACTGTGGAAATTTATACCGTTCTTCAAAATTAAATGTTTAAAACCCCATCGGGAATTAATATGCCAAATCTCTCTCCCCCCTTTGCTATTTGGCTATTACCCCGAAACTCACTAAGTATTACTTGGTGAATTTATGGACCTTTTTGGTCCAGCGGCAACCCCCTGCCGTTATTAGGCGTTAGAGAATACCTCTAGCGCCTTTTTTTTTGATAAAAATTAATCTTTATCATTATCCCATCTTTTTAATTTTGTTTTATCGACGTGTTTCCATTGGAGCTCGCTTTTTCGAATATAAGAAATTATCTTTCCAAAAGTGTAAGCAATCACGAAAATAAAAAAGATCAAAAGGTAAAGTAACTCTTCATTCAAAGTGAAAACTCCAAAGTACTGGAAACAAGATTAACAAAATCACATAACAAAAAAACAATCATTGTACATTTTTTAACTATTCACATAGCATCTTTAGTTGGATTTTAAAGATAAATGATAATTATTTACCATATAGATGCACACTTTAATTAATTAAATTATATTTAATGTTTATGCCCAAATGTGATCTCTTAGAAATTAATAATGCAAACCTTTGGCGAGGATCAACTTGTGTTTTTAAAAATCTTAGTCTTAATATAAAAAAAAATGAATGTGTAGCTATATTAGGTCCAAATGGATCAGGAAAAACTACCCTTTTAAAGACTATTAACCGAGAAATCTATCCAGAATTGGGACCTGGTTCATATATCCGGATTCTTGGTCAAGATAATTGGAATGTGTGGAATTTAAGAAAAAATATAGGTGTTGTATCTAACGATTTACATCAAAGCTATTCCAAACATTCAACTGGGCTTGAAGTAGCTATTTCAGGATTTTACTCTAGTATTGGTATACACGGTAATATCTCTGGACACATAACAAATAAACAAATCAATTTGGCCGAAAAGAAACTTCATGAACTCGGTATTGAAAGTTTAAAAAATATACCACTTAATAATATGTCCACTGGACAACAGAGACGGTGCATCCTTGCACGAGCTCTAGTTCATAACCCAGACACGCTAATTTTTGACGAACCAACCTCTGGTCTTGATTTATCAGCTTGCTTTGACTATCTAAATCGAATTCGCAATCTTATTCAATCTGGTCATAATATTGTTATCGTATCTCATCATTTAAATGAAATACCGCCTGAAATAAATAGAATCATCCTACTTAAAAATGGATCTATTGTCGCTGATGACAAAAAAGAAAAAATTTTAACGGATAATCTGTTGAGTAAAATTTATGAAACATCAATTAGGGTTACTAACATTAATGGTTATTATTTAGCATATCCTGGCTAATTTGAATATCAAAATTTAAACTGAGGAAAATTTATAAAGTTAACATGCCATTAATTAATAATTTCTTTTCTTTATGGCTAAGCTTTTTGATTAATAATTCAAGATTCAAAGCTTCAGATCTGTTACCTACAATCTTACTAAAAACTAATTGTAATGGACCTCGACCTTTGAGATATTTTGCACCACGATTACCTTTTTCGTGCTCTCTTATGCGTCGATTAACATCAGTAGAAATGCCAGTATAATAAGATCTATCACTGCATTGCAGAATATATACACTGTAACTTTTATTAATCATTAAAATCTTCTAAATTATTTAAAATTTAAGTATCAGTATTTTATAAGGAACTTGTTAATAATCTGATTTTAAAAGATTAGAAATTATTGTATTTGTCTTTATAATGTTTTGATATTTTTTCCATATTCATATCTTTTTCTCTCCAAACATTACCTAACCATAAGTGTAAATTTTTTCTAAATGTTCGATCATTTGCATAATTATTATTTGTAAGCCAACCTTCAGGCGCTCTTTCTTGAATATTAACTATGACGTGAATTTTACGACCACAACAAAGATCCCAAAAGCTAATAGTACTTGTTGTATATACGATTGTTACATCAACAAGGCTATTAAAAAGGCTGCCCATTGAAGCCAAAGTAATTGCAAGCCCCCCCGCTTTAGGTTGTAATAAATTTTTATAGGGTGATTTTTTACTTGTGTGTTTTAATTTTGAAAACCGAGTTCCTTCTAGAAAATTTACAACAGAGGTAGGATCATCAGAAAACCTACTACAAGCCTGTTTAGTCATTTCAAGGTCTTTGCCCTTCATATGTGGATTCTTAGATAAATATGAAGGTGAGAAACGTTTCATAAAAGGCATATCCAAGGCCCAAAAAGCAATTCCCAATAATGGAAACCACTTCAATTCTTGTTTAATAAAAAATTTTAAAAAAGGAATTTTCCGATTAAAAATCATTTGTAATATAAGTATATCAACCCAAGTTTGATGATTAGCCATTACGAAATACCAGCCATCAGGCTTCAATGATTCATTACCGTTACAATCAATATTTACTGCACTGGCATATTTTATAAGTAGACTATTAACACTTATCCAATTTTCACCTATTTTTGTTAAAATTTTTGCGGTAGTGCGTTTTACAATTAATATTGGTAGAAGTATTTTAATTAAAGCTAGTATGGTAATTGGTATAAACCAAAAAACAGTATTTAAAGTCAGACCTAAAAAAAAGATAATGCCGCGTACGTTTTGAGTTACATACATCACAATGAAATTTACCTCTTTTTAAAAAAAATTTCTAATTTGTTCTAGAATAAGATTTAACATGAATTATTTAATCTAGTTATGATTATAAAAAAATTAAAGAGATGGCTATTAAATAAGATTACAATATTTAGAGCAACCTAGAATAGCTGACTATACTGATAATCTCGAGGGAATAAATTTAATGGCAGTCGCAAAACTTATAGATGGTAAAATTAAAGCAAAAAAGATTACCGATTTTGTAAAAAGAAAATCTGTCAAATTGCGAGAGAAATATGGCATAAGGCCTGGGCTTGCTGTTGTGGTCATAGGTGAAGATCCTGCCAGTCATATCTATGTACGAAATAAAAAACGTACAGCCGAATCTTGTGGATTTTATTCTAGACAATATACTCTTCCTGAAAATACTTCAGAAATAGAAGTTCTTAAGCTTATTGATGATCTTAATGGTGACAATGTAATTCATGGTATTTTAGTTCAGCTGCCACTACCAAAACACCTCGATGAAATTGTAATTACGCAAGCCATAAGTCCTTTTAAAGATGTTGATGGGTTTCACTATAGAAATATAGGTAAATTAACAAGTGGCGACACATCCAATGCATTCATTCCTTGTACTCCAGCAGGATGTATGATTTTAATTGAAGATGAGTTTAGTAATGACTTATCTGGAATGAATGCAATAGTAATTGGGAGATCAAATATTGTCGGTAGACCAATGGCTTCTCTTTTACTTAAAGCTCATGCAACTGTGACTATCGCACATAGTCGAACCAAAAATTTATCATTATTAGCTTCTAATGCAGATATTATTATTGTGGCTGTTGGTATTCCAAATATTGTAAAAACTAATTGGATAAAACCTGGGGCGACTATTATAGATGTTGGAATTAATCGGATTGGTAAAGTTATTGATGGAAAAATCAAGATGGGGCTAACTGGTGATGTTGATTTTGATGAGGCATGCAGTGTAGCTAGAGCAATAACGCCAGTACCGGGTGGTGTTGGCCCCATGACAATCGCTATGCTTATGTCTAATACATTACTAGCGGCACGGCTTTCTAAAAAATTAGATGAAAACTCTCTCAACTAAAAAATATTAAAAGACTAACGACCTCGAGTAAATATTAATTTTTGACCAGCAATGTTACCAGTTAATTTTCCATTCCTATAAACAATCTCTCCATTGACAATGGTGGTATCAATGCTACTAGAAAATTCATAATCCTCGAATGGAGACCACTGGCATTTACTTAATAGATTAAAAGGAGTAATAGAATAAGATTTATTTGGATCAACAACTACAAGATCTGCAAACCACCCCTCTCTTACATACCCCCTCTCTGAGATACCAAAAATATCAGCTGGAGCATGACAAGCTCGATCCACAATTAATTCTGGACTAATCTGACCGCTGGCAGATAGATCAAATAATACTAATAATGCATGTTGCACTAAAGGTAATCCAGCAGGAGTATCGAAATATTTTCCTTCTTTCTCAAAGACCGTATGAGGCGCATGATCTGTAGCAATAACATCAATGCGTTTATCATTAAGAGCTGAAATTATTGCTTCACGATCCTCTTTGCTTTTTATAGCGGGATTACATTTAATTTTTGACCCAAGCTCCTTGTATTTAGATTCGTCAAACCATAAATGATGGACACAAGCTTCGGCAGTTATGCGTTTTTTTGAACGATGTTTTGCATCAAATAAGTTCATCTCAACAGCTGTAGTCAAATGTAAAACATGTAATAAAGCATCATGATTGCTAGCCAAGCTGACTGCAAACTGTGATGATTTTAAACAAGCATCTGCGGAGCGAATGATCGGATGCATGGAGAAAGGAACATCTGCGCCATACTTTTCTTGCGCTTGCTTTTCATTTGCCCAAATCATTGGTGAATCTTCACAGTGAGTTAAAACAATTGTTGGAGCATGTTGGAATATTTTTTCTAAGGCATGAGGGTTATCAACTAACATATCCCCAGTCGAAGCCCCCAGAAAAGCCTTAATGCCTGCTCCCTCTCCTACAGTAAGGGCTTTAATTTCTTCAATATTGTTGTTAGTTGCTCCTAAGTAAAAACCATAATTTGAAGTGCACCGATTTTCAGCAATTCCATACTTATCTCTTAGCGCAGCGCGAGAAGTAGTTTGTGGATTTACATTTGGCATATCCATAAAACTAGTTATGCCTCCAGCTGCTGCTGCTGCAGATTCAGTGGCTAAATCAGCTTTATGTGTCATTCCCGGCTCACGAAAATGAACTTGATCATCAATCATCCCAGGCATCAAATACTTGCCTGCTAAATCAATAACTGATGCACCTTCTGGAGCTACTATGGATGAATTGATTTGAACAATGCGCTCATCTTCAATTAAAACATCTACATCTCTAATGTGCCCCTCGTTTATTAAACGGGCATTTATCAATAAAAGCTTGCTCAATCAAATAATCCTGCTAAGTTTAGTTAATGATTATAATGAAGTTATATAATTATTTATCTTATTGCCTTTTAAATATTATTACACAGTATGCGATAACCACAGCGTGAAGACTATTAACTATCTTAATTTAATACGCAATGCGAATGTCTATGATGTAGCGATTAGATCGCCGCTTGACTTTGCACGCACTCTCTCTGAACGAACGAATAATCGTATATTGATGAAGCGTGAGGACTTACAACCAGTTTTTTCCTTCAAATTACGTGGTGCCTATAACAAAATTATTAATTTAAGCAATAATGAAATCAAAAATGGGGTGATTTGTAGCTCAGCAGGTAATCATGCGCAAGGAGTTGCTCTAGCTGCTACAAAAAGAAAGGTGCGGGCAGTCATTGTAATGCCAATAACTACGCCACAGATTAAAGTAGACGCTGTCAGAGCATTAGGTGGCGAAATTATATTACATGGTAATACCTATGATGATGCACACAAACATGCAAAGGAGCTTGAAGTTAAAGAGTGTCTCTCATTTATTCATCCATTTGACGATCCAATGGTAATTGCTGGCCAAGGAACTATCGGTTTAGAAATTCTTCATCAGACAAATAGCGAAATAGATATAGTTTTTGTACCAATTGGTGGTGGAGGCTTAATTTCTGGAATTGCAGCGTGCATTAAACTTCAATACCCAAATATAAAAATCATTGGTGTAGAGCCTGATGACTCAGCAGCTATGTATGAATCAATTAGAACTGGTGAACCAATATCACTTGAACGCGTGGGTATTTTTGCAGAAGGTGTAGCAGTTCGCCGTGTCGGAAATGAAACATTCAAACTTTGTCAGAAATATGTTGATGAAATTATTACTGTGAATACAGATCAGTGCTGTGCTGCAATACGAGATATTTTTGAAGAAACACGTTCTATTGTTGAGCCGGCAGGCGCACTTGCCGTAGCGGGTGCAAAAAAATATATTTCTATGAAAAATCTAAGTGATCAAACTATAGTTACAATAAATTGCGGGGCGAATGTAAATTTTGATCGATTACGTCATATTGCAGAACGCGCTGCAATTGGGGAACGCACTGAAATGATAATAGCTGCCGCAATCCCAGAAGAACCAGGTAGCTTTCGTAAATTTTGCGAAATTATTGGTCGCCGAGGTATTACTGAGTTTAATTATCGGTATGCTGATAAAAATAAAGCACATATATTTGTTGGAGTTCAACTTCTGAATGGACAATTTGAGGCTGACAAAATTTTGGAAAAATTAAATAAGGCCAAAATAAATGTGATTAATCTGAGTGATAATGAAATGGCTAAACTGCATGTAAGACATATGGTTGGAGGTCGCTCTGCAGGTATAAAAAATGAGAAATTATTCCGATTTGAATTTCCAGAAAGACCCGGAGCTCTTCTTGATTTTCTAAATGCTATCGGTACTGATTGGAATATTAGCTTATTTCATTACAGAAACCACGGATCTGATTATGGGCGTGTACTCACAGGAATAGATGTTTTAAAAAATAAAAATAAAGATTTAGAAAAACATCTTCTAAAGCTTGGCTATCCGTTCTGGGAAGAGAGTGATAATCCTGCTTACAAGATGTTCTTAAAATAGAAAAAGATTAAATTAATTTAGAATGTTACATTAATCTATATAGTATTCTCTAAAATTATTTAGATTTTCTTTACTACGCTTTGTAGGGTTTAAAGATGAAGTATACCTATACATATAGTTCTTTGAATTCCATTAAGAATAAAAAAGATTACAAGTATGACATTTGAAATCGGACTAGTTTTGGGGATATTAATTATCTCACTGATTCTTTTCATCAGTGAGGTCATACGTATGGATGTTGTTGCGTTACTGGTGCTTGGAACATTAGCTATTACAGGTCTAGTAGATTCGACGCAAGCTTTTGCTGGGTTCAGTAACAGTGCTGTTATTACAGTTTGGGCTATGTTCATATTAAGTGAAGGGCTAACTCGAACAGGTATTGCTGACATCATCAGTCGACAAGTTATGAGCATTGGAGGTAATAGAGAAATAACACTAATTTTTGTCATAATGATTACTGGTGCAGTTTTATCGGCTTTCATGAATAATATTGGTGTTGCGGCTTTAATGCTTCCAGTGGTAGTAGAAATAGCGCGTCGCACGGGTATTGCAGCATCTCGCTTGTTAATGCCTTTAGCATACTCAACTTTACTCGGTGGCTTAATGACACTTATTGGGACACCACCCAATCTTCTAATTAGTGAATCATTATTTCTTGGTGGTTATAAGCCTTTTGAATTATTTGATTTTATGCCTCTTGGAGGGGCAATAATGATTGTTGGAGTAATTTTTATTGTTGTTGTCGGTCGATTCTTATTACCAACAGTCAGTGCTGAGAGTGAAAAACACCTAAGCCAACGAAGTTTACGTTCACTCTATAAATTACAAGAACGAACATTCATGCTGCATGTGCCAAAGAAATCAGTCCTTGTTGGAAAAACACTAATGGAGACACGAATTGGTGCATCGACAGGTTTGATAATTTTATCTCTTTTTAGAAATGGTCGAAATGACATGCTTCCAAAGCGAAAAACAATAATTAAAGGTGGTGATGGACTGCTAGTTCAAGGTCGGATTGATCAATTTCGAGAATTACAAAGATGGAGTGACCTAGTTATTGAGCGTGAATCTGAGGTATTGAAACAAATGGTGGCCTCAAAAGTTATGTATGCATCGGTTTTTGTTTCTGAAGGATCGCCCATTGTTTCTGAACTAATCAGACATGCTGCTTTTAGAACTAGGTTTGATGTAGCTGTAGTTGGAATAATGCGAAAAGGAGGTTATCGGCTAACCAATCTATCTTATGTTCCCATCAAAGCTGGTGATGAAATTCTTGTTCAAGGTGAGATAGATGCCATAGCTCAATTAGAACGATTTCCTGATTTTAAAAACATAGAGATTTATTCAGAAGATCAACTTAAAAAACCATATCAAATAGATGAAAGAATGTTTGTTGTAAGAGTCCCAGAAAAAAGTGACCTTGCTGAAGAAACATTGAATAAAAGCCGTCTAGCTGATGTTTTTGATTTTAGAGTATTAGCAGTTTTTCGTAATGGTGAATTAAAAGTAATGCCACGTGGTGATGAGATTCTTTATGGCCGTGATTTATTATTAATTGAAGGGCAACAAAGTGATCTCGATGTGCTTCGAGGAATGCAAGAACTTGATATAGATACAAAGGTTTCTATCAACCAAGCTTCTAAAGAATCTGAGCGTCTTACATTGATGGATTCAACTCTAGATCCTCGCTCTTCTTTGGTAGGCAAAACTGTAGGTGAGCTCAATTTTAGAGAAAGGTATGGAATTGAATTAGTAGGAATATGGCGAGAAGGTAAAACTATCGGAAATGAACTAGCAGATGAACGTCTTCAAATTGGAGATGCATTATTATTACTTGGTCCTCGAGATCGCTTACAGCTTCTCTCGTCTGACTCTGATTTTCTAATACTTACGCCTCTTGGACAAAAACCCCCAGATACTCGGAAAGCGCCACTTGCAGGACTCATTATGGGAACCGTTATAGGTTCAGTTATGATGGGTTATGCTCCAATTTCAGTTGCTGCAGTTATTGGTGGCACTATAATGGTCTTGACTGGCTGCCTAAATATGGAGCAGGCATATCGATCCATAGACTGGCGAGCAATATTTCTTATCGCTGGAATGATACCTCTTGGGACAGCTATGCAAGAAAGCGGGGCGGCTACTTATATAGCCAATCAAGTAATGGTTTTTCTTGGCGATGCAGGGCCGTGGCCGGTCATTATGTGTCTGTATATTTTAACTGCAATAGCTACAATGATTATTCCAACAGCTGCATTAGTTGTTTTGATGTCACCGATTGTTTTATCAGCTATGTCAGATATGGGTTTAGCGCCCGAAACAGCGATGATGGCAGTTGCAATTGCTGCATCGGCAAGCTTTACGAGTCCAATATCACACCCTGCGAATCTACTTGTTATGGGACCTGGTGGATATAGATTTATTGATTACCTAAAAGTTGGTGTGCCTCTTACGATTATTGTATTCATTACTGTAATGATACTGCTTCCAATATTTTGGCCGTTAAAAAACATGTAATTTATTCAATATTTTTTGAGCTTGGAGAATACTCTTGATCAATAAATTAGTTATTGTTGGCGCAGGTCATGCGGCAGGACAAGCAATAGCGTCACTCAAACAGCAAAGGTTTGCAGGGCAAATAATTTTAGTTGGAAAAGAACCTCACTTGCCATATCAGAGGCCGCCACTCTCAAAAAAATTTCTTTCTGATGAAATTTCAATTGATCGTCTTTATCTAAAGCCATCAAAATTTTATGACGATCCACAAATAAAAAAATATCTTGATACAAATGTTACCGCAATAGATAGGAACAAGAAAAAACTACAAACAAATGATGGAAAGGAAATTTATTACGACAAATTAATACTTGCAACTGGCTCTAGAATACGACGTATAGATATTAGTGGCTCAAATCTTAATGGAGTTCATTATCTACGTAACATCGCAGATGTAATTAAAATTAAATCAGAAATAGACAGTAAAAAAAATGTAGTAATCATTGGTGCAGGCTATATTGGTTTAGAGGTCGCTGCAATAATTAGACAGCTTGGTCATAACGTTACGGTATTAGAAAAAGCTGATCGCGTAATGAGTCGAGTCGTTTCACCCCAGATTTCTGATTTTTTTGAGATCGAACATGTAAAACATGGTGTTGATCTGAGATTATCCACTAATATAATCGCATTTAATGGAAAAGATACAATAGATAATATTGAAATTTCTTCAGGTGAAAAGATACCTGCAGATATTGTGATTGTTGGTGTTGGAATAAAGCCAAATATTGAGCTGGCTGCCGATACAGGATTAAAAGTAAACAATGGAATTATTGTAAATAATCGATGTCAAACAAATGACTCAGATATTTATGCAATTGGTGATTGCACATTGCATCCAAGCGAAACATATAATCGAAATATTCGGTTAGAATCTGTTCATAATGCATTAGAGCAGGCAAAAATAGCGGTAAGTAATATTTGTGGTATAAAAAAAATATACTCACAAGTACCTTGGTTTTGGTCAGATCAATATAATCTCAAGCTGCAAATTGCAGGCCTTTCTGAGGGTTATGATAGGACCATTATTAAAGGAAATATATCAGACCGTTCTTTTGCATGTCTATACTTTAAAGATGGTCAGTTAATAGCTACGGATGCAATTAATTCAGCAACAGAATTTGTGATATCGAAGTCTCTAATTAAATCAAAAAAAATATTAGATCTTGATAAGCTTGAGGATAAAAAAGTAAATCTTAAAGATTTTTTTAATTAATATTTCAATAAATACTTATCAAGGCTTATATTGTCTGACAACTCTATCTTTTCTTGACGCTTTATTGAAGCTTCAGCCTCATTTTTATAATAATTAAACTTCTCAACATCAGATTTATTAATGAAAGATGAAAAATGATTACGATGTTGTTTTGCCATCGCTAATGCAAATTGAGAAAACTCTATATCTTTCTCTTTAAGGCAAGCCAGGATCTGTGCTGAAGGTGTTTGATCAGGATCATCAACTAAACTTTTCATTTTTTGAACAGCATTCAAATAACCATTATTATGTTGGTCAAGTTCAGCTGCTATATATGCAATATCGTTTAGGATTTCTTTAGCCCATTCCTTTATTGATACAAAACTGCCATTTCTCATTAACTTAAATAATGGATCTCGTCCATTGCTAGCAGTCATATTATGATTCCTAGATATATCTTTATGTTCTTTTTTAGATATCCCGGGGCTCTCCATCAATAAACAGTAGATTAGTAATACTTCCATAAAAAGAATGGTATCTTGATCAATTCCACAAGGCTCAAATAAATTAATATCTAGGGATCGAATTTCGATATATTCAATACCCCCACGACGTAAAGCAGTTGTGGGGCTCTCACCGGAATGAGCTACTCGCTTAGGCCTAATTGATGAATAAAATTCATTTTCTATTTGCAATAAATTAGCATTTAATTGTCGATAAACATCACCAACCTTGATGCCTATCTTATTATAGGAATCTTCAGGTTTACCTAGAACATCAGAGAGATCGCTTATATATTCTTCAAGATTATTCAATGAAATATTGATGCGAGATTGATTTTGATTACTATAACCTAAGTCGCTCATTCTTAATGAGGTGCTGTATGGTTCAAAATGAGTTCTTTTTTTGAGTAATTCTATTGGCCTAGAACTGCTGTTGTTAAATGATCCACAAAAAGCTGGCGATGCCCCAAATAAATAGAGTACTAACCAACCTATGCGTTTAAAGTTCCTTATTAACCCAAGGTATTGCTCTGATTTAAAGTTATTCTTATTTGAATTATCATTAAAAATATCTTGATAAACTGCCCAGAAATGTTTTGGTAATGAATAATTAAAATGGATGCCAGAAATCATTTGCATATTACGGCCATATCGATAACCTAAACCTCGTCGATATATTGTTTTTGCTTGCCCAATATTTGAAGAACCATAATTTGCTAGTGGAATCTTCATGTCTGGCGGCATATGACAAGGCATACTAGCTGGCCAAAGGAATTCTTCATCAAGATGATGATATGTGAATTGATGTATATCACAAAGATTTGATAAAACTTCCTCAGTTGTTTTTGAAGCTGGTGTTACAAACTCTAATAAGGCTTCTGAAAAATCTGTGGTTATATAATTATTCGTCAGTGCTGAACCAAGCTCAATAGGATGACTTAACGTCGAGAGAGAGCCATCACCTGCTACCCGTAATGATTCTTTCTCAATACCCTTTAGACCTCCAGAAAAAGGATTTTTGACAGAATCAGATAAAGCCTGGAGTCGATTATAAAATTTTTTAGCCAAAAAGATTTTCCAAAAATTGAATTTTAAAATAATCTTAAATAAAAAAATTATTCAAGATTGCATAATGCATATACGCTAATATTTAGTACATGTCTTGCATATTCTATTAAATTTTCAATAATCAAGAAATCAAATCTATTGGTTAAAAATTGCTTAATTGACTTCACTCAATTCTTTGATCGTGATTTAATCTTTGCTTTATCGAAAATCTATATATTAATTTTAAACAAAAAAGAAGTTAGTTTTATGAAAAAAGTAAAAAAAATAGTTATCTCGTATATGCTTACATGTTATGCCTCTTTATCTTTTGCATGTGATTATCCTTCACCGCCAAAAGATTTACCTGATGGAGCGAATTCAAATAAAGAAGAAATGCTTGCAGGTGTGAGAGAAATAGCGTCTTACCAAGATGATATGTCTGCTTACTTATCTTGTATCGAAAAAAATGAGATAGCAGCAACAAAGAGTCTTACAAATATCAGTGAAAATGAGAAAAAATTGCGTAGTGAACTATTCAATAAAAAATATAATGCTGCTATCGAAACTCAAATTAGAACAGTAGAGATATTTAATATCGAAATTCGAAGATTTAAAGAAAAATCAAAATAATTTTTTTTAAATTTAAGATAAAAAAACTAATTTGATTTTATTTTTGTTTGTAATAGCAATTCCTTAGTTCTCAAATCAAGACGTTTAATCTTGGATACCACTTCTGGCCACTCTTTTTCCAAAAAAAACTTCCTCTCATTCTTTAGAAGAATTAATCGTGCGCCTTTATTTATAAACATACCGCGTCCACGCTTTTTCTCAACTAGCCCTTCATCAGATAACTCCTGAAAACTTTTTAGAACTGTTAATGGATTAAGACAGTATTCTTTAGCAATACTTCTTACAGAAGGAAGAGCATCTCCATCATCTAAAACTTTTTCAAGAATCATTGTTACTACTAAATCACGCAATTGTTTGTAAATTGGTCGATCCTCATTCCATTTTGGATCCATTTTTAAAGAGTTCCTAAGAATTTAAATTTTCAAGAAAAAACATATTTAATTTTTTTAATATGTTAGTGAGTTAGTGTTATAATTAACTATAACACTGATAAATGAAAAAAACAAAAAATCATTAAGAATACAAAAGATGCGCATTTAAAAACTAAAATTAATTTAAAACTTTTTAATTTATAGTGCCTCTCATTACAACTGAATGACTCATTACAGTACAAAAGAAACTGTATGTTTCTGACGGTTGCAGTAAGTCTGATTTCACCACTACTTCAGTTGATTCACCTCCACCAATTATTTTTGAAGCAATAACCACTCGATTATCATCTGCTGGCAGCCAACCGCCGGCCATCCCAACCTTATTTGCATCATCTTGAATAGGCTGTAAATCAGAAGACTTCGCAATGACGAAATTATGCCCCATTACCGCTGCAGGTAAAGATCCTAAATGCTTAAAGGTAATGACTACTTCCTCACAACTATCTAATAATGATATTTCAGACACACTGTATGCTAAATTATCACCAGCAGTTACTTCTAGTGAGCATTCATTTGCACTAGCGGGCTCGTTTACAACAAAATAGGCAATTACAGAAAGCATTGAAAATAAAAACTTCATTTCTTTATCCTTATTAATTATTAATCAGATCGTATATATATTATTGGCTATGATAATTAATATTATTCATAGTTGGAAGGTATCGAAAGAATTTTTTAATATTTAAAAAAAATTCTAGAAGACTAAATGAGTGTTATTATAAATTTAGATGTGAGTGCTAGAATTCTCTAATTATTTAATAAATCGTAAATCTTGAGCGGAATCGTTTGAATGAAAAAACCTGTACGCATTACTATTACCGGGTCTGCTGGCCAAATCGGATACCAACTCGCATTTCGGATTGCTGCGGGCCAAATGTTTGGTCCTGATCAGCCAATTATTTTGCAACTATTAGAAATCCCTCAAGCATTGCCAGCATTAAAGGGTGTGGTAATGGAACTTGAAGACTGTGCCTTTAGCACGCTTACAAGTGTTATTGCGACTGATAATATCAATGAAGCTTTTAAAGATAGTGAATTTGCACTACTGGTAGGAGCTCGACCACGTGGCCCGGGTATGGAGCGTAATGATTTACTGCAAGCAAATGCTGCAATATTCTCAGTCCAAGGAAAAGCAATCAACGATTATGCAAACAAGAACATCAAGATTTTAGTTGTAGGTAATCCAGCAAACACAAATGCATTAATTGCTAGTAGTAATGCGCCCAACATCAATCCTGATAATTTCACAGCTATGACACGGTTGGATCATAATAGAGCTAAAGCAAATCTCGCAATGAAGATTGGGTGTCATGTTAACGATATAAATCGAATAACAATCTGGGGGAATCACTCAGCTACCCAGTATCCTGATATATACCACACTTCTGCTTTTGGTAAGAATGCAACCACTTTCTTAGATCAAGAATGGATTGAAAGATCCTTTATACCTGTTGTACAGCAGAGGGGTGCTGCAATTATTTCTGCAAGAGGTGCTTCCTCTGCAGCATCTGCTGCGTCAGCAGCTATTGATCACATGCATGACTGGGTGCTTGGCACCAAAGACAATGATTGGGTAAGTATGGCCATTCCAGCTGATGGAAGTTATGGTATCAAACCAGGTATCATTTATTCCTATCCGGTTCAATGCAAAGATGGAAGATATAAGATTGTTCAAGATTTAGATATAAATGAATTTAGCAGCCGACAAATGAAATTAACGGAAGCAGAATTACGTGAAGAGCGTGCTGCTATAGAAACATTGCTCTAAGAGCTAAAGTTAAATTCTATGAAATGCAGTTTTATTGGTAATATAAATATAAGGTAAAAAATTTGTTTGAAATATCCCTAGCAATTCTCTGGTTTTTGTTGTTTTTCGGAGGTGGCATCTATCTTGCCTATCAAAGGATTGATCTTCGATCATCTACCGCAGCAACTGGGGCAGCAGTTTTGGTCTACATACTGATTGGAAATGGTAGTTTTTTATGGAATTTTTTTCTTGTAGCTTCTTTCGGTTTAATGCTCGCACTAAATATAATTGATTTTCGACGTGAAAAAATAACTAAACCTCTTCTAAAGATCTACCGACGTATGCTTCCTTCTATGTCGAATACAGAACGTGAGGCGTTAGAGGCTGGAAGTGTTTGGTGGGACGGTGAACTCTTTTCGGGAATGCCAAAATGGGAAAGGCTTATGTCCTACCCTGCTCCAAAGCTATCTAAAGAAGAACAGGATTTCTTGGATGGACCTTGTGAAAAACTTTGCCAAATGCTTGATGATTGGGATATTTGTCATATTCGAGCTGACATGCCAGAAGAAGTCTGGGAATACATCATAAAAAAACAATTTTTTGCGATGATTATTCCTAAAAAGTATGGTGGCTTAGGATTTTCTGCATATGCTAATGCAGCAGTCATCACTAAACTTGCTAGCTGCAGTCCAACTGCTTCATCAACAATCGGTGTGCCGAATTCGTTAGGACCAGCAGAGTTGTTATTGCATTATGGAACAGAAGAACAAAAAAAACGTTATCTTCCAGGACTTGCCGCTGGCACAGAAATACCCTGCTTTGCACTAACATCTCCTCAAGCAGGGTCAGATGCCGCAGCAATTATAGATAACGGTGTAATTTGCAAAGGTAAATGGAAAGGAAAATCCATTATTGGTATACGCCTTAACTGGAATAAACGTTATATTACACTTGCCCCGATTGCTACTGTACTTGGCCTTGCATTTAAACTTTATGATCCTAATCACCTAATTGGTGAAAAAGATGAGTATGGAATTACTGCTGCTTTAATTCCAACTAATATTGATGGAGTTGAAGTGGGTAGGCGTCACTACCCACTATCAGTTGCGTTTCAAAATGGACCAACTACTGGTAAGGATGTATTTGTTCCGCTTGATCATATAATTGGTGGGCCTGAGATGGCTGGCAAAGGCTGGAAGATGTTAGTTGAGCTTTTATCAGTAGGACGTGCAATTACTTTACCATCCACAGGATCAGGTGGTGGTCAAGCGGCTGCCTATGCTTCTGGTGCATATTCAGTAATTCGCAAGCAATTCAATACTTCTATCTCTAATTTTGAAGGCATTGGTGAAGCGCTGACAAGAGTGGCAGGGCATACCTATATTATGAATGCTGCTGTTTCCGTAACATCTGGCGCTATTGATCAAGGCGAAAAACCAGCTGTTCCCTCTGCGATTTTAAAATATCATTGCACGGAACTCAGTCGAAAAGTTGCTGATGACGCTATGGATATACATGGCGGTAAAGCTGTAATGATGGGGCCGAGAAATTATCTAAGTCGGTCCTACATGGCAACTCCAATTGCTATTACAGTTGAAGGTGCAAATATTCTTACTAGAAGTTTGATTATTTATGGACAAGGTGCAATTCGATGTCACCCATTCGTGCTGCGTGAACTTAATGCTGCAAGTGATGACGATAAAGATCGCGGCCTAATTGAGTTTGATGATGCATTATTTGGTCATATTGGTTATGCAATCAGCAATATAGCTCGTTCCTTTTTTCTAGCATTGACACATGCAAAATTTAGCCAAGTTCCATTAAATACGCCAACAAGACGATATTATCAGAATATCAATAGGTATAGTGCAGCTTTTGCATTAGCGTCTGACTTTGCAATGTTAACTCTTGGTGGCTCACTTAAAAAACGAGAACTTCTATCAGCGCGCTTAGGTGATATCTTAAGTTCGATGTATTTAGCATCAACTGTTTTAAAGCACTTTGAAAATCAAGGTCGCCGTGCAACAGATTTACCTCTTGTTGAATGGTCCATTCGAACATTAATGTATCAAGCACAAGAGGCTTTACATTCATTTCTTCGTAATTTTCCAAATAGGTTTGTTGCTATTTTAATGAGAATATTTATTTTTCCTCGTGGTAGAACCTATTCAGCACCATCTGATAAAATTTCAAAAAAAATAGTTAATTTGATTACATCTCCAAATGAGTCAAGAGAGAGTCTTAGTGAATTTGCTTATACCACTAATGACTCCACTAACCCACTTGGGTTACTTCAGGAGGCGCTGGAGTTAACAGAAAAATATGCAGCTATTGAAAATAGGTTAAGACAAGCGCGAAAGGAAGGCCTCTTATTGTCGGATTACTTGGGAGATCAAATTTCTGAAGCAGAAAAAGCACAAGTTATTAGCAAAGCTGAAAGTCGAAATATGCGCGCTTATCATGAAAAAGTTATGGAACTTCTTGCTGTTGATGATTTTTCACCAGAAGATTTATCTCGCAAAATAAAAACTAGAGCGCCAAAAAATAAAGCAACCACAGCAAAAAAAGTAATTAAGAAAAAATTAAAAAAGAAAATTAGTTGAGCAAAATGCGAAGGAACACTAAAATCAAAAGTTTTGGCGAACGCCATTCATGAAATCATCTAATTTTAATAAGCCTATCGGAATAAGTGGATTAGCAGCATACGTACCACCCTATCGTGTGTGGTTAGAAGATTGGTGTAACTGGACAAATAGTGACTGGTCAAAAATCCGTGAAGTTGTCGGTCGAAGTTTTCGTGTGCGTGGGCCAAATCATAGTATTTATACTATGGCGGCTAATGCTGTAATTCGTCTCATTGATCAATATGATATTGATCCAAGTAGGGTGAAATTTTTTGGGCTTGGAACGGAATCAAGCACAGATAATTCTATTGGCGCAATAATTATTAAAGGTATGGTTGATAAAGCTATGGAGGTTAGAGGTAAAGCTCCAATTTCTCGTAGTTGTGAAGTACCTGAGTTTAAGCACGCATGTCTTGGTGGTGTTTATGGAATGAAAGGCGCTATTCGTCATCTCGCATTAGATGGAGCTGGTAGTCAAGCAATCGTAGTCTGTGCAGATATAGCTGAGTATGCTCAAGGCAGTACGGGTGAACCAACCCAAGGAGCCGGTGCTGTAGCTATGCTGCTCGAAGAAAATCCGAAGTTAGCGATTGTTGATTTAAATAAATCTGGATCAGCATCGGATTATCGTATTATAGATTTTCGAAAACCGATGGTTCGCTTTTGCGGCCAAGGTCCCTCTGACACTCATCATGTTCAAGATTTTCCTGTATTTAATGGCAAGTATTCCGTTACATGTTATTTAGATCAGACCCTTAATGCACTCAGTGACATGTATGAAAAGAGAAAACTTAACTCTATAAGATATTTAAAATCACTACGATCCTTATTTTTACATAGACCTTATCGTCGTATGCCAGAAACTGGTTTAGCCTTATCTTATTTATTTGCTCTAAGCCGAGGTAACGAGAATGATAAGGCAGAATTAACTTCATACTGCTTCAAAGCAAATATTAATAAAGATGATTTAATAAAAGAAATGATTAGCAAACCTGACATATTAGATCTTGCTGAACCTGATAAACATCAACTTGAAGCTTATCCTATGGCAATGACAGTTCTTAAAGTTTTTCGATCAACAGATTGCTACCAAAAAGAAGTTATAAATAAATTATATTTAGGAAGCAATACAATGCTCGATCTTGGAAATCTATATACGGCTGCTCTACCAGCATGGATGGCAGCCGGTTTTGAACAAGCAATACAGAAAAATTCATTAAGTCCTGGAGAAGAAGTTCTTACTCTTGGTTATGGTAGTGGTGATGCTGCAGAAATAATTCCCATCTTTATGGCTGAAAACTGGCAAGAAGCAGCTGCAAAGATTGACTTTGCTGGTGCCATGAAGTCAACGCTTGACCTAAATTGTGAGCAATATGAAATGCTTCGCAATGGTAAATGCATTAAAGATCTTGAATACGTTGCTCATAACGAATTTGTAATCGATTGTGTTGGTAAAAATGATGATGATAATTTTTCAGATTTTGGTATTGAGTATTATCGTTATATCGCATAATCGACAAGTTTCTTATTATACTTCCCCCGAAGAGTTTTCCACTCCTGTATAAACCAAGGTGTAAATTTTTCTGGGCTACTAGTAAGCTCAGAATCCAGTTCACAGACTGAAATAAATCGAATACTTTCTATTTCATTTTTATTTGGATGCACATTGCCTCTTAAATTTCCCAGAAATACATGACATAACTCATGTTCAGATCCTACTTTTCCAAAATTAGCTTGATACTTAAAATGATAAATTAAATTGAGCTCAGTAGACACATTTAATTCATCATCTAAACGCCTCCTCGTCGCAACTGATAATGACTCGCCTCGACGAGGATGACTACAACAACTATTTGACCAATATCCTGGCCAGAGCCTTTTTTTTTCACTTCTTCGCTGAAGTAACAGTTGACCTGTTTCATTAAATAAAAATACTGAAAATGCTCGGTGTAGTAAACCATCTCCGTTGTGGCAATCAAATTTTGATCGAAAGCCAATTTCATTATCATGATCATCAACTAAAATTAATTCCTCACCTTCTGAGGAAACTAAACGATTTAAATCATTCAATTATTTGATCCTCTTTAAGTATTGGGTCTTAAGGTTTCGTAACCAGCTTGATGTAATGCTTTTTGAACTTCTTCAATAGAATCTGGACATAATGCTACAACTGAACCCCCACCACCTGACCCTGTTAATTTGGCTCCACTAGCACCATTTTCACGTGCGATATTAATTATATTTTCAAGATCAGGAGTAGATATTTCTATTGCATTCAATAATCCATGACAAATGTTCATTAATTGGCCTAATTCCTTGTAATTACCTGCTTTAAGTGCCTCAGCACCTTTACAACTAAGTTCATCAATGTGATCAAAAATAGTTTCATATTGAGAAATATTTTTATTATAACGAGAGCCCACATTCGAAACCTGGCTTATAGTATGGCTCGAATGCTTGCTAAATCCAATTAGTAATGGGGGTGCATTATTGAGTTCTATAATTTCAAAATTTGGGGATTTATTTTTCTGAAATAATATTGGTTCTTCAAAGCAAGAAATTGTGTTATCAATCCCAGATGGATTGCCGTGTGCTAATTTCTCACATTGAAAGGCTATTTGATTTATGCGCTCATTATCAATACTAATATTAATTGATTTTGCAACAGCACGAATAATTGCCACTGCTATTGCAGCTGATGACCCCAAACCCATACCTTGTGGCAAACTTGATGAAATTTTAATAAAGAAATTTAAATCACCTACCTCAAGTGCATCGAATATTGTATTAACAACTCCATTAACACCAGTATAGTCTTTTCGGTTAATGGTTGTACTTAATCCCCACTCACTAATGGTAATTTTTGTCTCTTCTTTAAAGGGTAAAGCATTTGCCCCAACAGCTTTTATAATAGGAATAGCCAAAGCATGTTTATCATAAACAGCAGCATGCTCTCCAAATAAAATAATTTTTCCTGCTGAAAACTCATTATTAGCTAAGCTTAATGTTCTCTCATATTCAAGATCTTTGAGAATTTCAGCAGCTTTCCAAGCTTTTATATTATTGCTTTCAACCAATCTTTCAACGACATCATCAAAATAATAATTAGGAGTTTTTACTAATGATGCAACACTCCTTGCGTGCAAGCGCATATGCCCTTTTTGAATGCCATCAGTTACCAAAGCTTTTAATGCAGCAAAATTTTGAGCTAAACCAACGGAAGTCATTAATTCTGAAAGTTGCTGTGCATTTTTAACACCAGCAATTGCTATACCTAATCTAGCAGCAGGATTTAATAATAAACTGCCGCCGACAATGCCAGGCTTTATAGGTATTTTAATTTCACCTATTAAATTACCGTCATCTGTGGATGACCATTTTGTTAGGGTTGAATATTGTCCATTTTTTGAAGCAAAGGCATGGATACTAGCTTCAATTGCTCTCCAATCATTTCCTGTTGCGATTGCAAGTGCATCTATGCCATTCATTATACCTTTGTTACTTGTTACTGCTCTATGTACATCGGAGGTAGCAATATGACTTGCTAAAATAATTCGATCACGAACTTCTTCGCCTGTCATTGAAGTATTTGCAAGACAATTAGGGCTATAGGTTACGATTGCTGAACAAACTGAATTATCTGAATAGTTGGATAGAATCTTAAGTAGAGCTTTTCCACCTGATATTTTTTCAAGCGCCGGTGCTATGGATTCACAAATGGTGTTAACTAAATTAGCACCCATTGCATCACAAGTATCTATCAATAAATG
>NYWX01000064.1 GCA_002685275.1 Gammaproteobacteria bacterium | reverse complement strand
CCACTGGTCAACGGATCCTTCTGGGCCACACAATTTAGTTATACCAATTAATATTGCTGACAACTTCTCTAATGCACTTAAAACAATACCGATGTCTGAACGTGTTCGATGGCGACGTCATAAAATTAAGAGTGGTGAGGCAATTTCACAAATTGCAGAAAAATATAACACCACTATCTCAGCTATTAAGGCAAGCAATAATCTTAAAAATAATACCATTAAAACTGACCGTTATTTAGTAATTCCAGTTGCCACAAAGCCTCTCAGTGCTTACAGTAAGAGCGCTAACCAAAGATTAAAAAAAATACAAAATCGAGTACGGTCTGGAAATAAAATTGAACATATTGTAAAAAATGGTGAATCATTTTGGACCATCAGCAGGCAGTACAAGGTTACAATACGACAATTGGCATCTTGGAATGGAATGGCGCCAAAAGATACTTTAATGGTAGGGAAAAAACTTGTTGTCTGGGGAAATGATTTAGTAAACTCAAGAGCTTCTCCAAAGAAAGCGCTTGGCAATACTATCCGTAAGCTTCAATATACAGTTCGAAATGGTGATTCACTCTATCTGATAGCTCAAAGATTTAAAATTGATATTGATCAAATAGTCCGCTGGAATAAAATAAATAAAAATAAGTTTCTTCAGCCAGGTCAAAAACTGACTGTTTATGTTGATGTAGCATCACAATCAAGTTGAACTTAGTTAATTATTGAAATGAATTATTCTATTTATCTTGTTGGTTAAACTTAAGGTAGAATATATCTTTTTTTAGAGATTATAGATATGGGCTTCATGAATGGAAAAAAAGCATTAATCGTTGGGGTTGCTAGCGATCGCTCTATAGCAGCAGGTATTTCGGAGGTATTTGCTCGTGAAGGCTGTGAAATTGCGTTTACTTATCAAAATGAAAAACTACTCGATCGAGTTAAAAAAATTTCATCAAAGTTGGGTCAAAATACCGATCTAATATTTCCATGTGATGTCTCATCGGATAATGAAATAGACTCTGTTTTTGAAAGTCTAAGTAAGTCCTGGGATGGATTAGACATAATCGTGCACTCTGTTGGATTTGCCCCTAGAGAACAATTAGCAGGCGGCTTTGTTGAATCAATAACTCGTGAGGGATTTTCTATTTCACATGATATATCTGCTTACAGTCTGGCCGCACTTGCTAAAGCAGGTCTTCCAATGATGGAGGGCCGCAATGGTTCAATATTAACATTAACATACAATGCTGCCTTGCAAGTTGTACCAAATTATAATGTTATGGGTCTCGCTAAAGCGAGTCTTGAATCTTGTGTTCGTTTCCTTGCTGCTGATTTGGGCCCTAAAAATATTCGAGTTAATGCCATTTCAGCAGGTGCTGTAAAAACACTTGCGGCAGCAGGAATAGGTGGATTTAGAAAAATGCTAAATTATGCAGAAAAAGCTTCTCCATTACGCCGTACAGTATCTATAAATGAAATTGGTAATACTGCTGCATTTCTTTGCTCTGACCTGGCAAGTGGAATAACTGGGGAAACAACCTTTGTGGATGCGGGTGCTAATATTATGGGTATGGTTTTCGATGAGGAATAATTCTCACAATTAAAAGACAAAGATAAACTGATCTAAGTAAATTTGAAATTAGGCAGAGCGTATGTCAAACGAGTAGAACTAATTTAGATTCCAAGTATGTTAATTTAGAGAAGCAAATGCCTTGTAAAATAAATTAGCTAATATTATTTGGAAGATTTAATTTCAAATCCATGTAAAGCAATCTTTTTAAGTTTTGGATTGGTATTTGAATCATTGAATCATCTTTGATAGACGAAACTGGGATAAAAAATAAACCTGTATAGGATTCCCGCCGGGCTCAATTATTGTTTTTTTAGCAATCTATTTAACAGATTGGACCTTTTTAAACCAAGCCTCATTTCATCAAAACCCTTAGTGCCTCCAAATCCAAGAGTGGCTATTTTTACGAAAGCTTTTCCGCCTCTACTGTATTTATATTTGAACTTTTTAATAAAGCTTCTTACAAAGCAATCTTGGTTGTTTCACCTTCAAGTCTTGCAACAATAATTGCACAACAACAATCACCCCAGACATTAATGCTAGTGCGAAACATATCAAGAATTCTATCAAATACCATCAATATACCTATGGCCTCTAATGGAATGCCAATTGCTGAAAGAATAATAGCAATTGCAACCAGAGAAGCAGACGGCACACCAGCTACACCGATTGATGTCATCAATGCAATAACAACAATAGTAAATTGAATGCTAAAGGTTAGATCAAGCCCGTAAGCTTGGGCAAGAAACAATGCAGCTGCACACTCATATAATGCTGTACCATTCATATTTACTGTTGCACCCAGGGGTAAAACAAAGCTTGATACTTTATTTGAAACACCAACCTCTTCTTCTAAACTTTCCATTGTAATTGGCAGAGTCGCTGATGAGGAAGCTGTTGAAAAAGCAGTTAACATAGCTTGAGAGGTCCCAACAAGGGCTTTAATTGGATTAACCCGCCCAACAAAGCGTAACAATAAAATAAGAGCTCCAAATGCATGCAGAATGAGTGCTATCAATACCGCAGACGCAAACATCATTAAAGGTCCTGTAGCTTTTAAACCGACTTCTGCGATCACTGCGCCAACAAGGCCAAATACCCCAATTGGAGCAAATTTCATAATGAACTCAGTAATCTTCATCATGGTATGGAAAACGCTATTAGAAAATTTAAATAATGGTTCTTTGAGGTCATTGGATAATCGTGTCATAAAATATCCAAACAATACTGCAAAAAATATTAGGCCCAACATTTGACCCTCAGCTGCGGCTTTTATGATATTAGTTGGAATCATACGGAGAAAAATATCAGCAACATCACCTGCACTTTTATTGCCTACTTTCGATATAACTTCATCAACAGAGGTTGTCAGTGATAGTGAATCTTTTGCTGGTTGACCATCAATATATCCTGGCTGAATAGTATTTATTACCAATAGACCGATTAAAATAGCAGCAAGCGTAGTAGTGGCATAAAAAATTAAGGTTTTACCGCCTAACTTTCCAAGATGTTCGCCAGAGCCAATGCCAGCAACGCCTACAATTATAGAAGAAGTTATTAAAGGCACAATAATCATCTTCAATGCGTTTAAAAATAGTGTACCGACATAATCAAGAATACTAATTAATTCAATATTAAAGATTGCTGGTTGGATGCCAGTAGATAGCTTAAGATTGAAGATGCAAAGCCCCGCAATAAAAGCTAAAACAATGGCTATAAGAATTTGCCAATGTAATGCGAGCTTACGCATGTTTTCTCCAGAATTTTTTATATTTAAATTAAAATTTCTTAAATGAAGTAATTAGAATATGCCATCTGCTGCCAGAACATCCTCATTAATCTTAACTTCAGCCTTTTCTCGTAAAGCCTGTACTAAGGCTATAAAATCATTTAATCCAGTTTTATTTGAAATTTCAAGCCTACCATTATCTCGATCAGACAAAGGAATTAGCTCTGGCTGACCTGCAATTACTGAATCTAATCTAAAAACTGTATAACCTCCATTACTATTTGGTGTGCTTCCAAAAGTTGGATTACCATATACTGGCTTAGCTGTATCAAAGATGGTTTCTAATAGTGACTGATCTATACTCTGATCATTTCGGATAAAAGGTGAAGATGGTGTTATTTCAGCACCAACTTTTAATGCGGCAGTTTCAAATTCACTGCCTTCTCTCACAGCTTGAAGAATCTTTTGTGAATTCGCAGCCATTAAAGAGTCAGACTGTTCTTGAGTTAGAGACGCAATAATTTGATTTTTTACGTTCTCTAAGGAATCGCGGCTTGCAATTGAATGATTAAAAACCGAAACAACTATAGTACGATCAATATCAAGTTCTATAATATCAGTTAACTGTGGCTTATTGGAGCTTGATAAACTATCCAAAAGCTTTGGATCAAAGATGAGATCCGCCGCCAATTCATTCCCATAAAAAGGGTCGGCATCCTCACGTTTAAAATCTTTAACACTAATTACATCGCCACCAAAGGCATCAGCTAACTGCTGGATATTAGTTGCATCAAATAATGCGTCGGTTAGTTTTCTTTTTAAATCCAGATATAGCTGTTCTCCTTGTTTTTCCTGCATTTCACTTAATAGCGAATTTCTAACTTGTTCATAAGGTAAAGGCCCAGACTTTAGAATCTCATTGAGTCGTACAAGATGAAAACCGAAATCTCCTTTTATTGGGCCTTTAATCTCCCCAGGTTTCATGGAAAATACAGCTTCACCAAGTGCCTCAGGTAATTGCATAAGTGTTAAGCTACCTAAATCACCTTCATTGTCAGAGGTTGCACTATCTTGAGAAAATTTTCCGGCAAGCTCAGAAAATGATTCGCCTAAGTTAATACGTTCTAATAACTTGATTGCAGTATCTTCAGCTTCAAATTCATTATCAGAAAATAATATTAAAATATGTTGAGCTCTTCTCTGCTCATCCTGCATAAAACGATTTTGATTGATTAGGTAATAATCCATAAGCTGTTTCTCTGTAACTTGTAAATCAAAGGAAACAGCATTTCGATTTATTTCAATATAATCAAAATCTACAGATTCTGGCAAAAAATAATCTGTGCTATTTTCATTATAAGAATTAATAATCATATTCTCAGTAACATTAATCTGAGTTGCAACAGATTCAGGGGTAATTTCGGAAATTGAAACATTACGAATCTCAAAAGCAAGATTTAAATATCTTCGATATGCTGAGGGCGCTACTATAGTAGAACCGCGAATAGCTCGCTGTAATTGAGATCTACGTAAATTATCTTTCAACGAAACTTCAAATGTGGCAGGTGTCATCGCTATGCTCTCTAGATAAGATAAATATATCTCTTTATCAAAGCGGCCTTCAGAGTGAAATTCAGGAAATTGATGAATAGCTTCAATTAATTGATCATCTGAAATAGCAAAACCTAATTCTTCCAAGTAATTATCTATAACCTGTTGTTGAATTAATTGCTCAACAATATTCTTTCGGAGTTGTATGCGAAATTCTAGAGGTAAACTTGCTAATTGAGGATTGCTTTGGAGTTGACTTCGATAAGCTGATTCAAATTGACTGATACTGATATCAGAGCCGTCAACTTTAGCGACATAAGAGGAGCCTATTGTGGTGAAGCTAGCTCCTCCAACGAAAATAAATGAGAGAGCAATTGCCCCAAGAATTACCAGAGCAACTCTACCTGTTAATCTTTCACGGATATTTTGCAGCATAATAAATATATTCTAATAAATTAAAAAATGCCGGCGCCCAAAAGAGAGGCGCCAGAATCCTTGAATGGCGGAGCGGACGGGACTCGAACCCGCGACCCCCGGCGTGACAGGCCGGTATTCTAACCAACTGAACTACCGCTCCAAATTTGGTGGGTGCTGAGGGGATTGAACCCCCGACCCTCGCCTTGTAAGGGCGATGCTCTACCAGCTGAGCTAAGCACCCAAATTTTAAAACAAAAAGGTTTATTTAACCTAGAACATGAAAAAGCCCGTCGAGACGGGCTTTTCCGTGCCATAAAAAACCCCTTAGGGAGTTTTAGTTTACGGCATCCTTGAGGCCTTTGCCAGCCTTAAATCCAGGAACATTACTAGCCTTGATTTGGATAGTTTCACCTGTACGTGGATTTCGACCTGCGCGAGCTGCACGCGCTTTAACTGAAAATGTCCCAAAGCCCACTAATGAAACAGAACCTCCATTAGCTAATGTGCCTTGAATGTTACCAAGTACCGCATCTACCGCTTTGGTTGCATCAGCGCGTGAAAGTCCTGCTGTTCCCGCTACCGCATCTATAAGTTCACCCTTATTCATGCTATTTACCCCTGCAGATTAATTAAAAAAATTGTCATTAATATAAAAATTACCATGCCGGCTAATTTCAATAAACAGTTGATAGTGATTCAGTATTTCACTAACAATTCAAATCTTATACCAAGTGCTATATTGAGCGTCAAATATGCTTCAACCACGCGGGTTTCAGCATCTTAATGTGGAAGCACTATATCATCTGGATTTTGCTCTTCAGATGGCGGTTTTGTTTTGGTTTTTTTATCCTTTTCTGATGCACCTAAAACAGGTGTGTGTGCAAGCGCGTGATCCAGTATTTCATCGATCCATTTCACTGGAACTATCGTCAGCTTGTCTTTGATGTTCTTCGGAATTTCTATAATATCTTTCTTATTATCTAAAGGTATTAGAACCTTCTCAACTCCACCTCTATGAGCCGCAAGAAGCTTTTCTTTGAGGCCCCCAATGGGCAAGATTTCACCTCGTAATGTTATCTCTCCTGTCATAGCTACATTACTGCGAACAGGAATGTTTGTTAATGCTGAGACTAGCGCAGTACACATGCCAACTCCCGCACTTGGTCCATCTTTGGGGGTAGCTCCTTCAGGTACGTGAATGTGCATATCAAGCTTTTGATGAAAATCTTCATCGATGCCCAAAACTTTTGCACGACTACGAACAACAGTCATTGCAGCGTCAATGGATTCCTTCATTACATCGCCAAGCTTTCCTGTCTGATTATGCTTACCTTTACCTGAAACAACAGCTGCCTCGATTGTAAGGAGCTCTCCTCCAACCTCTGTCCATGCCAATCCTGTTACCTGACCTATTTGATCATTATCCTCCGCTTTGCCAAAACGATATCTCTTCACTCCAAGATATTTCTCAATGTTTTTAGGTAGCACAGATACTCTTCTATTGCTTGGTTTTAATAAAAGTGATTTTACTACCTTGCGGCAAATCTTTGAAATTTCACGCTCGAGATTTCGAACACCAGATTCACGAGTATAATAACGAATAATATTACGAATAGAACTTTCAGAGATATTTAACTCTTTTTCTTCTAAACCATTTTCTTTAAGTTGTTTAGGAGAAAGGTATCTTGTAGCAATTTTAGTTTTTTCATCTTCGGTATAGCCAGGAATACGAATGACTTCCATTCGATCAAGTAGTGGAGCAGGAATGTTCAAACTATTTGCCGTACATACAAACATCACATCAGATAGATCAAAATCAACTTCCAGGTAGTGATCGCCAAAAGTCGAGTTTTGCTCTGGATCGAGAACTTCCAATAAAGCTGAGGAGGGATCGCCACGAAAATCAACTGCCATCTTATCAATCTCGTCTAATAAAAAAAGTGGGTTACGTACTCCTGTTTTGGATAAATTTTGAATAATCTTACCAGGCATAGAGCCAATATAAGTTCTTCGATGGCCACGAATCTCGGCTTCATCACGGACGCCACCTAACGACATTCGTACAAATTTTCGATTTGTTGAACGCGCAATACTCTGACCCAGGGAAGTCTTTCCAACTCCAGGCGGACCGACCAAACAAAGAATGGGGCCTTTGAGTCGCTTAACCCGTTTTTGTACTGCAAGATACTCTAGTATGCGTTCTTTAACTTTTTCAAGCCCATAATGGTCTTCTTCAAGAACATCTTCAGCTTTCTTAAGACTTTTAAAAACTTTACTCCTTTTTTTCCAGGGTGCCTTTAAAAGCCAATCAATATAATTACGAACCACTGTGGCCTCAGCTGACATTGGTGACATAAGATTCAACTTATTTAACTCAGACGTGGCCTTTTCTACCCCTTCTTTTGACATACCAGCTTTTTCAATCTTATTTTCCAAATCAGCTAACTCATTTGGAATATCATCCATTTCACCAAGTTCTTTTTGGATGGCTTTCATCTGCTCATTTAAATAATACTCGCGCTGACTCTTTTCCATCTGGCTCTTTACACGACCACGGATCTTTTTTTCTATTTGAAGTACATCTATTTCTGATTCGATGATACCTACGAGGTGCTCCAAACGGTCAGCCACATCTTTGATTTCTAAGATATGCTGCTTTTCAGCTAACTTAAGAGACATATGGGCGGCAATTGTGTCTGCTAATCGACCTGAATCATCGATACCGCTGAGTGAAGTTAAAACTTCTGGAGGTATTTTTTTATTAAGTTTTATATAAGACTCGAACTGAGAAGTAACTGAGCGAGTAAGTATATCCAGTTCCCGCTTATCTTGATCTTTGATTTCGCTTAAAAGAGTAATTTCTGCGGAAAAATAATCATCAACGCTTATACGATCAATTCTGGCTCGATCACTGCCCTCAACCAATACTTTTACTGTTCCATCTGGTAATTTTAGTAATTGTAGAATTGTCGCTAATGTGCCAACTTGATATAAATCATTGATTTGAGGCTCGTCTAAATCTGCTGTTTTCTGTGCAATAAGTAAAATTTGTTTACCTGCTTCCATTGCTTTATCAAGTGCAATGATAGATTTTTGGCGGCCAACAAATAGCGGGATAACCATCCGGGGATAAACTACAACATCACGTAACGGTAAAACTGGTAAATCAGCAAGATCAAAAATAGGGGATTCTTCTTTGTCTGCCTCTGTTAAAGAAACCAAATCTTTATCTACACTAACTGGATGATCGTCTTCAGACACCTTGAAACCTCATATTAAAATAATGATTAATTAAAGTGCGGTCATTAGGCCATAATTCAAGCTTCATTAATAAATGCAGCTAAGTTATGCATCACCAGATCCTGTTTTAGGTGGTTGTTTGATACTCAAGGCTGTAGCTTCATCTGATTCATAAATAATATATGGAGAATTCTCATCAACAATAACTGTCTCATCTACAACCACTTTCTTAGCAGTTTCAGATGATGGGAGATCATACATTACGTCAAGCAAAGCGTTTTCAAGGATAGTTCTCAAACCACGTGCGCCAGTTTTTCTTTCCATAGCTTTTGTAGCTACTGCATGCAAAGCATCTTCTCGAAACTCTAGATCTACGCCCTCCATCTCAAAAAGTTTTTTATACTGCTTTGTAAGAGCATTTTTAGGTTCAAGTAAAATTTGCACGAGAGCATCTTCATCTAACTCTTCGAGTGAGGCAACAACTGGCATGCGGCCAATGAACTCTGGAATTAAACCAAATCTAATTAGATCCTCGGGCTCTACATCATGCAGCAAATCACCAATACTTTTTTGATCTTCGGCAGTCTTTACGTCTGCTATAAATCCAATACCGACCTTGGAAGAGCGATTTTGAATAATTTTTTCAAGACCTGCGAATGCCCCACCACATATAAATAAAATATTACTAGTGTCCACTTGAAGAAATTCTTGCTGTGGATGTTTACGCCCACCTTGAGGAGGGATAGATGCAATAGTGCCTTCTATCAATTTTAGCAGCGCTTGCTGAACACCCTCACCGGAGACATCTCTTGTAATGGAAGGGTTATCAGACTTTCTTGAAATTTTGTCAATTTCATCGATATAAACAATGCCTGTTTGTGCTTTTTCCACATCATAATCACATTTTTGCAAAAGTTTTTGAATTATATTTTCTACATCTTCGCCAACATAACCTGCTTCGGTTAGCGTTGTTGCATCAGCTATTGTGAATGGAACGTTTAAAAACCTAGCTAAAGTCTCAGCCAATAAAGTTTTGCCGCATCCAGTTGGCCCAATAAGGAGGATATTACTCTTTGAAAGTTCAATTTCATCCTTTTTAGAACTTCTATCTAAGCGATCGTTAAGGCGTTTGTAATGATTATAAACTGCAACAGCGAGAACTTTTTTAGCTCGATCTTGACCTATTACATACTCATCAAGCACATTATTTATTTCAACAGGTATGGGCAATTTGCCATGCGAGGCTTCACCTGTATCTTCCAGTTCTTCACGAATGATATCATTACACAATTCAACACATTCATCGCAAATGAATACCGAAGGACCTGCAATTAATTTACGCACCTCGTGCTGAGATTTTCCACAAAAAGAACAGTAAAGAAGCTTTCCGTCCTCGTCATTACTGGAGGATTCTTTGCTCATATCAATAAACCCGTATCTTAAATTCTATTAAATTAGTATTTTACATTGGCGTTACAATGGTTCATAGCAACAGCTAAAATAAGTTATCATTATTTTATAAATTAATGATATTTAGAGAATTATTTATTTATAAAATTACTCATCTCTTGGCGATCTTGCAAAACTGAATCAATAATTCCGTAATTCATAGCATCCTCGGCACTCATAAAATTATCACGCTCCAGATCTTTTTCAATCTGATTAATATTTTGACCAGTATGCTTGGACATAATTTTATTTAATCTACGTTTTAAAGCTATGACTTCTTCTGCATGAATACTGATATCAGTAACTTGACCTTGATAACCCGCGCTTGGTTGGTGGACCATAACTCTTGAATGAGTTAATGCATAACGTTTATTTGGAGTACCCCCGGCTAAAAGTAATGCACCCATGCTAGCTGCTTGACCAATACAAATAGTTGAAACATCACAATTTATAAATTGCATAGTATCGTAAATGGCAAGGCCAGATGACACGACTCCACCTGGTGAATTGATGTAAAGATTTATATCTTTATTTGGATTCTCTGATTCTAGATATAGAAGTTGAGCAACGATAAGATTGGCCATCTGATCCTCAACTGGACCTACAATAAATATAAGCCTATCTTTGAGTAATCGCGAATAAATATCATATGCACGTTCACCTCGAGAAGTTTGCTCGACTACCATTGGCACGAGATTCAATGCTTTTTCATTCATACTTTAATTTCCATCAATTCAATTACAATAATCTCGCTAAAGAGATGAGTTCATAAAATTTTTAAAAGATATCTTTTTAGATTTAGAGCTACCATTTTCAATTATCCATTTAATAGCTAACTTCTCTACAACCATTGGTTTAATTTGCTGCATAACTTGCGGATTTTTTATATACATGTCAATCATATCATCAGCATTTTCATAGCCGGCACATAGCTCCTCTACTTGAATACGCAGCATTTTATCATCAGCCTCAATACCTTTATCAATAACTAATTGATTTAATAGCAAGCCAAAAGCTACTCTTTTTTCAGCTGAATCAGAGAAATTTTCAATGTTTGGTGCTTTATTTATATCGTCTAAACCCATGCGTTGCATAGCTTCTTGTTGCATTGCTTGCATTTCCTGATATTTCAAGACTTGCGGTATTTCGATTGGGTTAGCTTTCAACAAACCATTCATAGCTTGCTCGCGCTCAACAATTTTTACCTTCTGCTCAGCCTCACGATTCATATTTTCTCTAATATCATCTTTGAATTGATCAACTCCACCATCACTGATATTAAAATCTTTAATAAATTTATCATCTAGTTCTGGAAGATTTTCTTCCTCGACCTTATGTATATTTACAGTGAAATCTGCTTTATTTCCGGCAAGCTCTTGAGAGTGGTAATCTTTTGGAAATTTAACCTTCAATGTTTTTTCATCTCCAGCAGAAACGCCTATTAGCCCTTTTTCAAAGTCCGGTAACATCTGTCCAGATCCTAAAAGAACTGGAAACTCTTTACCTTCTCCACCTGGGAAAGAATTTCCTTTAATTTTACCTACAAAATCAATGACAACTCGATCACCTTTAGCACTCTTACGGTCTACTGAATCCCAGATTGCTTTTTGCTTTCGCAAATTTAAAATCATTTCATCGATATCAGTATCGGCAATCGTCACATTTACTTTATCAGTTTTAATTTTTTCTAAATCTTTTAGCTCAATGTCAGGCATAACTTCAAAAGTTGCAGTGAATAAAAATGTTTTTCCATTATCATCTTCCGCTTCAATCTTAGGCTGACCAGCAGGTTTTAATCCTTGTTCAGTGATAGCTTTTGCATAGCTTTTTTGCAAAACTTCGCCCACCACCTCTTCTCGAACTTGTCGACCGTAACGCTGTTTGACAACTTTAGCTGGCACTTTGCCTGGGCGAAAACCTTTTAATTTAGCAGTTTGTCCCACAGATTTTAGTCGTGAGTCTATTTGCTGATTAATCGTAGTTATAGGCATCTCAACACGCATTCGGCGTTCTAGAGTACCTGTCGTTTCGACAATAACATCCATTTGTTAAATCTCTAATTTATTTATAACTCAGTTGAAAAACATGGTGCGAAAGGAGAGACTCGAACTCTCACGGGTTACCCCACTGGCACCTAAAGCCAGCGCGTCTACCAATTCCGCCACTCTCGCATAAGTGGTGTAATTTTAATATTCACATATTAAAACAATATTATACATTGTGTGAGATCATGAACAAAACTATTGAAAGCAACCTATTTCAGCTTAGAAGTCTTATATAGCAAACTGGTTTGCAATTAAGTAGGTTTAAATCCCAGTAGATATCTCATCAAATGATTAAATCCTTTTATATAAATAACTTGTATCTTAATTAAATTTATAAACTAAAAAACAGAATAATTTAAATTTTAAATTGTAATGCGCTGTTTCTAAGTGTAATTTCATTTGGCTTGCGAACTTTGGGTGTTTACCATTAGAGTACGATTAGTATTAAATTATAAAGAGTATAGTTATGGATGTTTCTGACTTACGCCGTTCTGCGACAGGTTTAAATTTAGATAGAAAAGATCTTGCAAAAGATCCAATTAATCAGTTTGAAGATTGGTTTAATTATGCATGCGATACAGTACCGTTAGACCCAAATGCAGTTACTTTATCCACAGTTGATAGTGAGAATAGACCATCAAGTAGAACTGTTTTGTTAAAATCTTTTGATAGAAATGGGTTTTTATTTTACACCAATCATAATAGCAATAAAGCAAATCATATTGACAATAACCCAAACGTAGCACTCTTATTTTTTTGGGCCAATGTATCTCGACAAATTAGAATTCAAGGCAAAACTGCGCGGATTTCACCTGAGGATACACTCAAATATTTCTCGAGTCGTCCGCGTGGCAGTCAAGTTGGTGCTTGGGCATCTCCTCAAAGTAAAATTATCCCCTCTCGGTCATCTCTTGAAAGGCAATTCAAAGAAATTGAAGAAAAATTTCATAAAAAAAATATTCCACTACCAGATTTCTGGGGAGGATATAGAGTAGTTCCTGAAGTTATTGAATTTTGGCAGGGTCGAAAAAATCGTTTACATGATCGATTTAGATACATAAAAAAAGAAGACAATAATTGGTTAATTGAGAGACTAGCGCCTTGAGTATTTAATGGTGGGCCCTCGGGGACTCGAACCCCGGACCAAGAGATTAAGAGTCTCCTGCTCTACCAGCTGAGCTAAAGGCCCCATTAAAAAATGGGGTGGATGACGGGACTCGAACCCGCGACGACCGGCATCACAAGCCGGGGCTCTACCAACTGAGCTACACCCACCACTGTTTCAATCAATTCTAGCATTTCAGGAAATGGCGCGCCCGGCAGGACTCGAACCTGCAACAACCGGTTTAGAAAACCGGTGCTCTATCCGATTGAGCTACGGGCGCATTAAAACGGTTGCTATGATAGAAAAGAAAATTAGATGGTCGGGGCAGAGAGATTCGAACTCCCGACCCTCTGCTCCCAAAGCAGATGCGCTACCAGGCTGCGCTATGCCCCGACAATACTAAACCTTTTAACAGAATACACTTAAAGCATAGATTGATTACTAAATGAAGTGCGATAATACGGAGGCTTTACATGGCAATCAAGCATTTGACTCAGGTATATTGTAATTTTAGATGTTAACGAAAATTTTGGATAGACATATGAAAGAATTTATTTTTACTTTTCTAATTATATTGAGCTACACAACCGTCTATGCTCAAGAAAGATTGCCCACTTACCCCCATATTGAAATTGAAACTACAGAAGGAAATTTTAAACTGGAGCTAAACAGCAAGGCAGCACCAATAACAGTTAAGAATTTTCTAAATTTGGTTGATTCAGGGTTTTATGATGGCACAGTTTTTCATCGTATAATTCCAGGTTTCATGGCGCAAGGAGGTGGATTTACACCAGGCTTTAAAAAAAAATTTATTAGGGATACTATTATCAACGAATCTGGAAATGGACTTAGTAATGTGCGTGGAACCATTGCGATGGCTCGTACAAATAATCCGCATTCCGCGTCTACTCAATTTTTTATAAACGTAGTTGATAATAATGGTCAAACATCTAGCTCAGTAAATTTAGATCCAATAAAAAATAATAAGCAATCAAGGTGGGGGTATGCGGTGTTTGGATTTGTTTTTGATGGAATGGAAGTTGTTGATACTATTGTTAACAAAGACTCAAAATTAAATGGTCCTGGCGGTGCGCCTGCTCCAATTATTCCGATAGTAATAAAAAAAATAACACGTATAAGCTATAAATAATATGACCACTCTTTTTATATCTGATCTACATCTGGATGCAAGCAAACCCGAAATTGGCGATCAGTTTCTAATGTTCTTAAAAGATGAGACGCGAAATGCTGATGCACTTTATATACTTGGAGATCTATTTGAAGTTTGGTTGGGTGATGATGATCCAAACCCCTATTATGATTATATAAAGAAGGCCCTATATAAAGTTACAAAAGTCGGTATTCCTGTTTTTTTTATGCGTGGTAATCGTGACTTTTTGGTTGGTGAGATTTTTTCTAAAGAGACTGGCATTAAAATCCTCCAAGATCCAACCCTTATCAGATTAAATAACCAGGATTTATTACTTACCCATGGTGATACATTGTGTACAGATGACATTCGTTATCAAGAAATGCGAAAAATCATACGTGATCCGGAGTGGCAAGCTATGATGTTAGCTAAGCCAATAGAAATGCGATCTGTATTTGCTAATCAAGCTCGTAAAAACAGCAAAATCCACAACAATACAACAAATGTGGAAATAATGGATGTAAATGAAGATGCTGTTAAAAGTATCATGAATAAATTCGAAACAAGTCTCTTGCTTCATGGTCATACGCATCGACCAGCTATCCATAACGTAAATCTTGGAAGTCATCATGCTACACGAATTGTATTGGGAGATTGGTTTGAACAAGGGAGCGTTGTCAGATGGGACAAGGATGGGCCACATCTTGAAACTATGCCTCGTTAAAAGACTAAATTCAGTATCTAATTTTTAGTCAACCTTGCTACAATTGCTTAAATTTCAACTAATCAACTCTTTAAGTTTATTTCATTCAAACTCAGCTCAATCTTTGCAAATGCAATAAATTGCACAAAATGCTTTTACTCTTCACTGGACAAGCATGACATTTGTTGAGCCAACCTACTTCGATTTTGGAAAAACCATAAACCTTCAAGTAGATGAAGCTTTTAATTTACAATTGGTACGATCTAATAACAATTCTGGTAATTCTTGAGTAGCGAAGCCTACCTATGCTCTAGGATTTTCAGTTTTAAAGAAATAGCAATATTTTTTGCACCGGTGCAATCATGAATCTACTACACTTGATTCTTTGCTTAGAATATTAGCTTGCTTTTGCTTGGCAGCATCATTGCGGCGTTTCTCAAGTTTTTCCAGATACTGTTCAGTTACATCACCAGTGACATAGTTTCCAGAGAAACATGAAGTATCAAAATCTCTAATTTCCGAATTACCATGTCGAACTGAGCGAACAAGGCCGCTTAAATCTTGATAAATTAATTTATCTGCACCAATGATTTTCTGAATCTCTTCGACGGTGCGTCCGTTTGCAATAAGCTCATTAGCTGCTGGCATATCAATACCATAAACATTTGGGTATCTAACAGGTGGTGCAGCCGATGCAAAATAAACCTTATTTGCACCTGCATCTCGAGCCAATTTAATAATTTGTTTTGAAGTAGTTCCTCGAACAATGGAATCATCCACTAATAAAACATTCTTATTATGAAATTCTAGCGCAATTGCATTCAGCTTTTGTCGAACAGATTTTTTACGCTCTTCCTGGCCTGGCATAATAAATGTTCGGCCAATATAACGATTTTTTATAAATCCTTCTCTGTATTTAACTCCAAGATGATAGGCAACTTGAAGCGCTGAAGTCCGACTTGTATCCGGAATTGGAATTACTACATCAATATCATGGTCTTCAAAATCTCTTACAATCTTACCTGCTAGCTGCTCACCCATTCTCAACCGTGCTTTGTAAACTGATGAACCATCTAAAATTGAGTCAGGTCTTGCAAAATAGACATATTCGAAAATACATGGGGAATGAATTGCTGATTTTGGATAATCATGACAATGTAATGACATATCATTTTTAATGATGATACATTCTCCCGGCTTTACATCCCTTAATCGTGAAAATTGCAGAACATCCAAAGCAACGCTTTCTGAAGCAACCATGTAGTTTTTACAACCTTGCTTATTTCTTTCACCCAAAACAAGAGGGCGAATACCGTTTGGATCACGGAATGCAATGATTCCAAATCCAACTATTAATGCAACAACTGAATAACCGCCTTTGCATCGTTTATGTAGTGCATTGATTGCATCAAATACATTACGAGTTGTTAAATTTCCATTTACTCTTATATGTAGCTCATGAGCTAATACATTGAGCAGTACTTCGGAATCAGAATCAGTGCTAAGGTGTCGTCGATCATCACAAATAAGTAACTCAGAGAGCTCATCATAGTTTGTTAAGTTGCCATTGTGAGCAAGGCAAATACCGTATGGTGAGTTTACATAAAACGGTTGTGCTTCAGATGACTTTGAACCGCCAGCAGTTGGGTAACGTATGTGACCTATACCAGATGT
>NYWX01000020.1 GCA_002685275.1 Gammaproteobacteria bacterium | reverse complement strand
TTGTACACGATTACTAAATCCAGTAATAGACCATTCAAATCGATCATAGTCTCCACGAACGATTATATCTATGTTAGTTGATTCTTCGACTTTAAATATTCCTTTGCCAAGACTGATACCACCACGTTCATATCGTGCTGATGCGATATGTGGGCCGTTAGCATAAAGGTCAGTTGCCGTTGGATGGCGATCTGTCAGTGCAAGATTGCTAGATAAGCTTATATTTCCCTCTGGTCTCCAAACGAAACCAACTGAACCACTAAAACCACTGTTATCGTAAATTTGAGTGATCGTAGGCCCATCTATTGTCTGCTTTTCTAGGCGAAGACTACTTTGAAGAACGAAGCCATTATTAAAATTGTATTCTTCAAAAACAAATGCGCTTAATCTTTTTGTATTTGTTTGTGGAACATAAGCCTCATCTCCAGAGACATCAAAGTGAACATCTCTGTATTGAAAACCAAAAGCACCCTCAAAATTACCCCAAGGATTATGAGTTATTTCAACACGAGTATCTATTCCATCAACATCAAATAATGTCCCTATTTCAGTGCCATCATATTCAGTGTGGGAGTAGTTGCTGTCCGCAATTTTGAGCTTAATTGTATCAAGGAGTTTAGTATCTAAATCATATTCTGCTCTTATATCAATTTTTTTCTGACTAAGATCTAATACAACCGATTCCTCTTCATCATCATCATGATCACCACCATGATCACCGCCATCATCATCCTCACCATCTTCATCTTCTTCGTGATGGTGATGATGTCCTGGAATGCCATATAAGCTGTCAAAGCCACTGAATGAAGTACTGACAAACCCTCTATCACCGAAATATGAAATTCCGACTGAACCACCTCGTGTCAGACTCTGAGTATTTTCAACTTCACCAAAAGCTTCTTCTTCATCACCATGATCACCATCATCATCACCTTGCTCTTCAGCTTCTTCAGCTGCCATGAAAATTTCAGATTCAGCAAATCCTGGAATTTTAATATTCTCTGTCGACCTTCTAAAGTAATCAAAGTTAAATGCAGTATTTCCAGATCCCAAGGTGCTTTGAACAGCCATCTCACGACCACCATTAGCAGATTCGGTACCAAGCGATGCTCTGCCAGAAAAAAGCTCTTCAGTTGGTTCTGAAAGTAACCGATTATCAACTATATTGATTAATCCTCCGGCCGCTCCACTACCATAAAGAAGTGTTGCTGGGCCACGAATTATTTCAATACTTTCAGCCAGGAGACCTTCAGATGTGACCTGATGATCATCACTTATTGATGAAGCATCAAGGGAATCTAAACCATTAATTAAAATTCCAACTCTCTCTCCACCTTGACCTCGAATAATAGGGCGTGAAGCTATTGGTCCAAAGGATGTGGCATTAATTCCTGGCTCTGAAGCTAACGTGTCACCGATACTGGAAGTAACTTTTTTTCTAAGCTCATCTCCACCTAAGACACTTGTTGGTTGAGCTATTTCTTCAACAGTTCGACTTAATGGTGATGCAGTAACAATAATTTGTTCAAGTTGGTGATGAGTATCATCATCTTGAGCTGAAGCAGTAAAAGTTGCCGTTAAGAGTACGACAACTGAAACCGCCAACATTTTGTTGTAGATTTTCATAAAATTCTCACTAATCAATAAAAGCATCCAAAAATAAATTTAATGGGTGCTATAAAAATAAAAAAAGCAGATAAAAAATTATCTGTAATAATTTTTAATGATTAGATGTGAGGCGGGGCTCTGGATCTAAAGCTATAAGAGAGAGCTGTTTGTTCTAATGTTGAGGATTTTTCTAAATTAATGAGCCCATTTAATTGCGGTAATGAAAAATGGACTGGTTCGGAGAAAGGATTGTCATCAATTCTTTCTAGCTGTGTGCAGATATGGCAAGAATCTTCATTGTGACTAACTTCATAATCTTCACATTGGTGAGTTATGATGGATAGTTGCAAAAATACAATAGGTAGGAGTGCAAGCCAATTAAATCGGTATTGCGCTATTATTTTTGAAAAATTATTAAATTTACTGACTAGCAAGATTTTCTCACGAAGACTTAAAATATTATATAAAAAATAATTAGAATATTGCAACATATTGTAGATAAATCTTAAAATTAATTAGAAAGTGGTTGCCTTAAGCGCTCAACATATATTTCTATGAAGCGTGGCCAATCTAAATCATATTGTACATCTATGAGTTGAGCTTCTTCTGCACCAGGCCATTTTTTAAAGCCACCAATAGAAACTCCATAACTAATGGCTTTATTGTCATTAACATCGACAAACATTCTTTTTGACTTCACAATTAATGGATCAATAACACTAGCAATAGCAATTTGGTCATACATCAAGAACTTTTCATGAGGATCCTCTAGAAAGCGCGGACCTAAACTTAATTTTATTAATTCTGTCAGAGGTGATTTAACCTCAATTATTTTTTCATAATTTTCTTTGCTAAAAGATGATTGACGAGAGACGTTCAATGGGGAAAGTTCTACCGGTATACCAGAGCGTAAAACAATTTTTGCAGCCTCAGGATCTACCCAAAAATTATATTCAGCATTAGGTGTTATGTTGCCAGAACCGTCTGGCAGCGAAGCTATCGCGCCACCCATTATAAATATTTTTTTTATTTTTTTTGATAATTGAGGATTGTCTAAAATTGCCATGGCAATATTAGTCAATGGGCCAAGAGCAACGATTGTTATTTTTTCAGGGTTAGCAAGTACCTTTTGTTCGATAAATTTTGCAGCAGAAATCTTCTCTATCTTTTTTTTTGCAAACCCACCGTATGGTTTAGATGGAGCTTCATCCGAATACCAGCTGCCGTACTCTTTAATAGCAAATTCACTTACTCTGTGTTCAAGGGGAAGGTTTTCGCCTTCAAACACGGGAATATCTGTTCTTTTGATTATTTCAAGCATCCTTAAAACATCAGATGTACCTTGTTCTAAACTATTATTTCCAGCGACAGTAGTAATGCCAAGGATATCTATTTCAGGAGATTGTACTGCTAGCATTAGTGCAAGTGCATCATCTGTCGGCGGCATACCAAAATCGGTGTCGAAAATAATGGGTATATTCTGATTTTGAGCTAAAGCAAGACCCATAAAACATAAAAGAATACAGAAAATAGGTATTTGTAATATTGCTTTCATTATTTAGTCCTAAATAAAATGAATTTTAAAAAATAATTTTTATTCGAGCTTAAAGTTTTAATAGATATTTTAAGTTATTTCTTATTTGCGATATCTGCTGCCCGTTTTCTTGAGTTTTCAATTGTATCTTTTATGTTTGGGTGATGCTCTTCATAATGTTTTTCTAGCCAATCTTCTCCGTAGTCATTAGATGGGTCTCGAATAATCATATGATCATGATTATTATCAACACGACTATATTCTATTAATAACCGAGGACCATGAACGCGATAATAGAACTTACTATCTGCATCTACTGTACCTTGCCAAGAAAACCACAATTCATCCCAAGTTTTTTTAATTAAATCATATTGTGAACTTGCCGCCTGAGACTTCGCGTTATTAATAAATTCACCGATGAGTTTTTCTAGTAAATGATTTTGTTTTTTTGTTAAATCAGTAGCTAAAATACCTTCATATTTTTGCAAGCTTTTACGTCTTCCGGGGCCTTCAAATATGTCCTTAACTGAACCATTATTTATGATAGCTTTAAGACGCTGCTCTTTATTTAGGGATTGCATAAATTCAATGCCAAGCACTCCTTCATTTGCTAAGACTCTAATGCCAGCATAGCGTCCATTTTGAACTTCCATTGGATTACTACCTAAAAAAATTGGTGTAAATGCAATTTTTCCATTAACGAGTGTAAAATTAGCAGCTAAATGATGACCTGTAATCCTCCAACCCCAGCTTGGGTCACTTGGTTTTCCAAAAACTGCAACTGAATAGTTTTCATAATCTCGGGTTGATATAAAAGCTTTAGCCATAGGTTTACTAAAAGTTCTTACAAAGTCATTTCTTTCTTTGTTAGCTCGCCAATCCTGCATTTCAATTTCTTGCAAAAGATCATCAAGCAACATCACTCCCGTAATCTTTGAGTATCCTTGGCTTGATAATGTTGCTCTCATAAGTCTGTGTAAGGCTTTTCGAGATTTTTGATTCATATCCTTGATAAGCAAGCCTGCTGGTTGCATCATGATATTTGGCAAATTGGTCCATTCCGCTCTTTTATTTGAACCTAAAGGAATTTTAGCAATAATTAGCTGAGATTCATCGAGTGAATCTAGAAATGCATTAGCTTTAATGGAAATTTCGAAAGCTTGGTTTGCTGAATGCACAAGAACTGGCATTGAAACAATGATTATGAAACTTAAAGTTATTATAAATTTATTCTTGATCATCTTTTTTTCTTACTTTTGGGAATTTACCATTTAGAGTAACTCAATTTTTAAGGACGCTGTATTTATTTTCCTTTAAATTCACCTTTGCTATATATTTTTTGCTTATTTACCGATTTCTTAAAAAAATTGTATTCTGCTAAATCAATGCATTCTTGGGTTTAGGAATAATTATTTTTAAGTTAAAATAAACGATTGATAGAGTACAAATACACGTTGTGCTCCAAAGTTACTAAATATCCTGTAGAATTCATACATTCATTAATTATCTTTTATCTGAAAACTTAACTTAGAGGCTAATATGACCAACCTAGACCAACTCGAAAAAATTAAAAACGCGCCTGGATTTATCGCAGCACTTGATCAAAGTGGTGGTAGCACCCCTAAGGCATTAGGCTTGTACGGAGTTACTTCAGATGCTTGGTCAAATGATGATGAAATGTTTGGTGTTGTTCATGCAATGCGTTCTAGAATTATGACTAGCCCATCATTTGATGGTGATAGAATCCTCGGGGCAATACTTTTTGAAAATACGATGGATCGTGAGGTAGAAGAACAATCAACTGCCTCCTATCTTTGGAATGTAAAAAATGTTGTTCCATTTTTAAAAGTAGATAAAGGACTTGCTGACATTGTTGATGGCGCTCAAATCATGTTACCAATGCCAGATTTAGATGATCTTTTATCTAAAGCTCGATCTGCTGGTATTTTTGGTACAAAAATGAGGTCAGTCATCAAAGAAGTTAATGAGAAAGGTATAAATGCTGTTGTAGATCAACAATTTGAAATCGGAAAACGAATAATTGAAGCTGGATTAGTACCGATCATTGAGCCAGAAGTTGATATTCATTGTGAAAATAAAGGTACCGCTGAAGAATTATTATTGGCCGCATTAATTAAGCAGCTAAATAACCTAGGTGAAGATCAAATAGTGATGTTAAAACTTACATTGCCAGAAGCCGATAATCTTTATGCTGATTGCATTGCACATCCTAATGTTGCTCGTGTTGTAGCTTTATCAGGAGGTTATTCAAGAGAAGAAGCAAATAATCGCCTGACTCGCCAAAAGGGCATGGTGGCAAGTTTTTCACGTGCGTTGTCAGAGGGCTTAAGTGCACAACAGTCTGACGACGAATTTGATGCAACTCTTAATTCTTCAATTGCTAGTATTGCAGCAGCTTCTGCAACCTAGGGCGTTTTAAATAGAGGAAATTTTTAATTAAAATTTAATAAAAACCGGAGTTGATTGTCGTCAGGATTGCAATGTTATTTTAATTGACGTTGTGTCTAGGCATTAATGAAGCGATAATCTATTTCGGTCCGCGTCGGCTTCCTCGCGACGGTTAATTGTGAATTCCGCCAGGCCTGGAAGGGAGCAACGGTAGCGATGATACTGGGTGCCGAGGAGCGGCTGGCGCGGACCACTTGTGATTTATTTAAAATTAAATCGAAGATTTATTATTATAGTGCAAATCTATGAGTTACTTAGTTCTTGCCCGCAAATGGCGGCCAAAAATATTCTCTGAGACAGCTGGGCAAGACCACGTCCTTCAAGCACTCATGAATGCCCTTGATAGTGGTCGATTACACCATGCTTATCTTTTTACGGGCACTCGTGGTGTCGGTAAAACAACCATTGCTCGGATACTGTCAAAAGCTCTTAATTGTGAGAACGGCGTTTCAGCTGAGCCTTGTGGAAAATGCAGTTCATGCTATGAAATTGATGAAGGCCGTTTTGTGGATTTAATAGAGGTTGATGCGGCGTCAAAGACGAAAGTAGATGATACTCGCGAATTATTAGACAACGTTCAGTACGCAGCTACACGCGGACGCTATAAGGTTTATTTAATAGATGAAGTTCACATGTTGTCTAAAAGCTCTTTTAATGCCTTATTAAAAACACTTGAAGAACCGCCAGAACATGTAAAATTTCTTCTCGCAACCACGGATCCACAAAAATTACCTGCAACAGTTTTATCTCGTTGTTTGCAGTTTAATTTAAAGCGTATGACTCCTAAACTCATTTCTGATCGTCTCGAGTTTATTTGCAATGCAGAAGAAGTCACGTTTGAACCAGCAGCACTGTCAATGCTAGCTCGAGCTGCTGATGGAAGTATGCGAGATGCGTTGAGTCTTTTAGATCAAGCTATTGCATTTTGTAACGGCAATATTGAAGAGGCTTTAACATCAAATATGCTTGGAACGATTAATCGAAATCATGTAATAAGATTAATTTATCTTTTAGCTAGCAATAATGCCAAAGATCTCCTAGATGCAATAAAAGAAATAGACGAACAGTTCCCAGATTATTTTCGTTTGCTGGATGATTTAGCTAGAGATTTACAGCGTATTGCCATATTTCAAGCTGTTGGGACCTGCGATAGTGATGATGGCTTCGCAGAAAAAGAAATATCTAAATTAGCTAAAATGATCTCGATTTCTGATGTTCAATTATTTTATCAGATTTCTATAATAGGCCGCCGTGATTTATCGCTTGCACCTGATCCTCGAAGTGGCTTTGAGATGACCCTTCTGAGGATGCTTGCATTTAGACCCGCAGAAGCCATTTCAAAAATTTTATCTGAAAACCATAATGAAGTTGGTTCAACACAAGATCTTCAGAATTCAAAAACTTTTTCAAATAACCTTAAAAAGAAAGAAAAGGTAGAAAAGTCAGAAAAGTCAGGAGATGCAGAAAAGATAGAAAATGAAGATAACGCTTGGCTGGATCCTAATTGGAGTAAGTTAGTTCCTGATCTAAAGCTGTCTGGTGCTTCCTTGTTGCTTGCAAGTAATTGTGCATACAAAAGACGTGAAGGTGATAAAATATTTCTCATATTAGATTCGCGTTCAGAATCTATGCTGACGAGCAAAAGAAAAGATTTAATTTCAGCAAGCCTTTCTCAGCACTTTGATGAATCGCTTACTTTAGATATAAAAATAGGAATAACTGAGGAAGAAACTCCAATACAACAAGAATCACGAGAATTGGATAAACAGCTTGAGAATGCACGTCATGAACTTGATAAAGATGAAAATATTCAATCTATAAAAAGTATGTTTGGAGCAGACCTCCAAAGTGAATCAGTAAAAATCATTTCAGGAGAAAAAGAATGAAGGGCGGTATAGGCCAATTAATGAAGCAAGCTCAAGAAATGCAAGCTAACATGAAAAAAGCGCAGGTTGAAATGTCATCAATTGTTGTTACTGGGGAATCTGGTGGCGGTATGGTTCGAATTCAAATGACTTGTAAGCACGAAGTAAAACAAATTGATATAAATGATTCTTTAATCGGTGATGATAAAGAAATGCTTGAAGATCTAATAACAGCTGCTTTTAACGATTCTATTCAAAAGGTTGAGAAAACTATTCAAGAAAAATTTTCTGGAATGGGCGCTGGGTTGAGCTTACCTCCTGGTATTAAATTACCATTTTAATCAATGTCTTATTCTCCTTTACTAGCTAAATTAATTGAAAGCCTTCGCTGTATGCCAGGGGTGGGTCAGAAATCTGCACAGAGAATAGCATTCTATTTGTTAGAAAGAGATCGAGATGGAGCTGTAGAGCTTTCAAAAGCACTA
>NYWX01000063.1 GCA_002685275.1 Gammaproteobacteria bacterium | reverse complement strand
GTTGCTGGAGGCGTTGCTGGAGTTCCACCATATGGTGCTGGAGTAGCTTCGTCACCACCGTAACCGCCTCCGCCACAAGCCGCAATAACGAACACTAGTAAACCTAATGCCCATACTTTACTTTTTAAAAAACCACGTAACCAAAACCCTTTTACTCGATCTACCATTTTTTACTCTCCGGAGAAAATTTGTGAAAACTTAATTGTCAGTTGTAACTTAATTCATTGATACTTTGATCTGTAACTATACATCAAGCTAACAATTAATCTAGAACACCAATCTACACTTTTTGTTACACTGTTTCAATATCACCTCATCTTAGTTAAATAATCATCATAAATTCATCAATATGTGATCAAAATTTATGTCAAAAAATCAACTCAAAAATGAATCCAGTCCATACTTGTTACAACACAGTGAGAACCCAGTTGCATGGCTCCCGTGGAATAAAGAAAGTTTGGCCAAAGCTCAATTAGAAAATAAACCTATACTGCTCTCTATTGGTTATTCAGCGTGTCATTGGTGCCATGTTATGGCGCGTGAATCATTCGCGGATTCAAAAATAGCTAAAATTATGAATACGTACTTCGTTAATATTAAAATTGATCGTGAAGAGCGACCTGATATAGATCAAATCTACCAAACTGCACATCAAATTCTCACGCAAAGAACAGGTGGCTGGCCCTTAACTATGTTTCTTGATCCCGATACACAGCGTCCTTTTTTTGGTGGAACGTATTTTCCAAATACAGCTCGTCATGGTATGCCAGCCTTCCCAGAGTTAATCCAAAGAGTTGCTCATTATTACAATAATGAAAAAGGAGCAATACAAGATCAGGGGGTAAAACTTAATGAAATCTTTGATAACCTCCTACCCACAAATACCAATGAAACTATAGATACCAAACCACTAGAAAATGTCAGGAAAGAAATTGAGGCAAGTTTTGATAAAAAATATGGGGGCATTGGCATGGCACCAAAATTTCCTCAGACCACGATTCTAGAGAGCCTTTTAAGGCATTGGCGAAAAACAGCATTTCAGATTGAGCCTGACATTGAGGCATTATTTTTAGCTACCCTCACCCTAACCCGTATGGCTGAAGGAGGGATATATGACCAGCTCAGTGGTGGTTTTTATCGCTATAGTGTTGATCAAAAATGGCAAATACCTCACTTTGAAAAAATGCTATATGACAATGGCTTGCTCTTAACTATTTATACCAATGCTTACCTAGCCACTGGAGATGTGCTGTTCAAAAAAATCACTGAAGAAACCGCAGTCTGGATCTTAAAAGATATGCGGGCAACTAATGGTGGTTTTTACTCAACCTTAAATGCTGATTCTGAGGGTGCGGAAGGAACCTATTATATATGGGATAAAAACGAGATCGAAGCAATTATAAAAAAACAAGATCTCCCTTTAATTAGAGAGTATTTCGGTCTGGATAAAACCGCTAATTTTGAAGGTAAATGGCACCTCACAGTTCAAACTAATGTAGAGACTTTAGCTAAGAAATTTAATCTAACTATTGTCCAAGTGACTAATATTATTCTTGAAGCTAAGAATAGTTTACAAAGAAAACGTCAAGAACGTATTTTACCATCATTAGATGATAAACAACTAACTGCATGGAATGCACTGGCTATCAAAGGGCTGGCTGTTGCCTCACGTGCACTTGGCCGAAATGATATTATCCAGAAAAATAATAAAGCCATTAATTTCATTAAAGACAATCATATTGATAACCACAGATTGATGGCTTGTTATAAAAATGGAGAGGCGAAGTTTTCAGCCTATCTTGATGATTATGCCTATCTATTGGATGCGTTAATAGAATCTTTACAAACACATTGGGATTCGAAGCATTTACATTTTGCGATCGAGTTAGCTGATCAATTATTGGAATATTTTTATGACGAAGTTGATGGTGGTTTCTTTTTTACTGCTAAGGATCATGAACAATTAATTCATAGACCAAAACCTATGACCGATGATGCAACGCCATCTGGTAATGGAATAGCGAGTTTTGCTCTACAAAGATTAGGTTGGTTACTTGGTCAAAGTAAATATCTAACAGCTGCTGAGTCCACTATCAAGAGTGCTTGGGGGATGTTAATAAAAGCACCGCATGGTCATACCTCCTTAATTCAGACACTTGATGATTATCTTGACCCCCCAGAAATCATTATCATTAGAGGAGATATAAAATTGATCTTGGACTGGCAGGACGCAACCAGAAAAATATATGCACCTAAGAGACTGGTATTTGCTATTCCGGACGCAGAAGAGTTACTACCCTTAAGTTTGAATAATCGAAAACCAATCACAGGCAAAGTAGTGGCTTATTTGTGTCAGGGGAAGCAATGTTCACCACCAATCACCTCATTTGAAGCGCTCATTAAACTTATTACTGAATCACCCATGCATCAACCAAATGGTTGATCAATTGAAGGTGAAAAATTTGTAAATAATTTTGGCCCTGTTTCAGTTATATACAAACAATCCTCCAATCGAACGCCAAACTCGCCAAAAATATAAATGCCAGGTTCATCTGAGAAACACATACCTGGGGCTAATTTAGTCGATTCACCTCGCACAAAATTAATCGGTTCATGTCCATCAATACCAATACCATGTCCTAAACGATGTGATAAACCTGGGGTCTCATAATCAGGCCCATAACCCATTTTAGTATAAAAAGCCCTCACCACATCATCAACTTGACCAGCAGGCACACCAACTTGGGCTGTCTCAAGAGCCAATTCTTGTCCTTGTTTAACAGTATTCCATACTTGGCGTTGTTTTTTTGTCGGTTCACCAAACACCCAGGAGCGCGAAATATCCGACACATAATCATGCACAGAACAACCACAATCCATCAAAATCATGCCACCCTCTTTTACTTGTTGGGGTTGTTTGGTGCCATGTGGATATGCACTAGCTTCATTCAATAATACTCCAGAAAATTTGACCACACCACCTAGTGATGTTGAGGTCTCACTCATCATGGATCCAATATCCCTTGGACTCATACCTACTTGAATATTCTTATATACATAACGATAGGCCTCAAGCGTTACATTATTTGCCACTTGCATCAAAGCAAGCTCATTGGTTGATTTAAACATACGGCATCCACGAGTAATTTCTTTGCCAGATACCAGTTGCGTAACATTCGTTAATTTAGCAATACCATCAACAATAAAATGACGTATCGTCTCCTCAATCGCTAATTTACCTTGCAAAACTTTTCGATCTCTTAGTATGTCAACTACTATTTTGAATGGATCCTCATGCTCATGCCAAGTCCTTACCTCAGCCTCAAATGCCATACTTTCTCTAACTGATGGCTCCTCAAAATAGGGAGTAATAAACACAATATCGCCTTCTTTAGGGATAATCACTCCAGTAAAGCGTTCTGAGCGACGCCACTTAACACCTGTGAAATAGATAAGTGCCGATCCAGCCTCCAATAACAGAGCATCGATATTTTCTGCTTGCATTAATATTTGCGCTTTTCGTATCCGATCCTCACGCTCAACCTTTGAAATTGGTTGAGCTTCTTTTGTTAAACTCTTTAACATCTCTATATCATCAACTTCCCTAGCAGCATTAAAACCAATTCTTGGAGCTAAGGATCCGGCAGTAAGTGCTGAGGTAGCTTTCAAAAAAGATCTTTTATTCATAATTTTCTCTATATCATTTAATTATTGAGCGTTGCCAACCAGAGCTTGATTTTTTAAGTTGATATGGCGCCCAAAATTCATTATCTAATTTCATAGTAATAACATTTATTCTACCATTCCACGAAATTACTTTTAATTTTAATGATGACTGATCTTCTCTATCTTTGATCTGCTCGATAAATTTCTTAAGAGTTGGTGTGTCGATTCCATCAACAGCAACAATTCTCTGGCCGATATTTAAACCATAACGAGTGGCTGGTGAACCATAATTACTAAAAGCAACATAAACACCTGATGTATTAATGCCACGTTTTGCTAGGGCACGGTGAGGGCTGTGTAAATGCGCTCCAGCCCAAATTAAAACATCCTCAATATTGTTACCACTTAATAAGGCACTAGAGACATTCACTTCTTTTAATTTATTTTGTCGCCATAAAGTTACTATTACTTCATTCGCTTGACTGTATTTTTCATAATCACGAAATGATGTAACTAACTCGCCATCGATAGCTAATATCAAATCACCATTTTGGATTACATCAGCTGCTGATGATCCTGATAAGCGATTATTGACAATAATGATTCGTCGCTTTTCACTCTGTTTTTCAAATTGACTAATCCAATCATCCGATAAGCCCAGTTTTCGAGCTGAGAATAGAGGAATATAGCCAAGCTCTAGTTCAAGGGAATATAGCGACTTTTCTGTTTGAAATTGTTCGATAAACTCATTGACCAACTCCGAGCTTATACCGCGATTCATTTGATAAGACTCTCCAGCCGAACGGTATGAAAAGCTTGTCCATAAGGCTTTAACTCGCCCTTTTTGATCAGTTAAAACGCCATAAATATCATCAGGTGCATTTACCAAATCAATAACTTCAATATTTGAATCAGAAAAATTAATAGAAGGTGGTAGATTGAGTGGGTCAACAGAGGCAACTGTTACTTGTTGATGAAATAATTGATGATCCAACTTAAGCCCTGACAACCAAGTTTTTTCTCCAGCTGTAAGCTCACTCTTACTAAATATCGCTGCTTTTATTGGTGTGTTACCAATTAACTTAGGGTCAAAACTCAATAATGCCAGATTATGTAATGGATGAATATATTCAACTTTTCCTGAAATCTCAAGAGATCCTGCGAACGTCAATCTAATGTCACCCATAGCCAGTGGTACCGTATTTCGATCAACAATAATCAAACCTCGATTTTTATCAACAATTACTCCCGTACCATAGTAATGGCGGTTCATAATCCCTGCTATGGGATAAGGTAAATCATAGCTAACATGAACAAGAGTTGGATTAATGGTATTTTTTAATGATTGCTTGTGTTTAGTATATGAGGCACTTCTCGATACTTTTTCTACTGCTGGTGATCCAGTATCTAATGCTTCACAAGACCAGGAATGATAATCCCTTGCTCTACATATTTCACTAGTAAACCAGGTTCTATCAACCTCGACAGACCTCAAGACACTATTCAATGGGTCTGAATATCTAACGAACCTCATATTAATTTTATTTTTGTCAGTCAGAGTTGATAGATAGTTCTTAAAATCTTCTATATTAAAAATGTCTTTTCCATCCACCTCAAAAATGATCGCCCCGCGAGGAATACCTGATTTAGAGAGTGAGTAACCAGGATCGGCAACGTAAACGCCCATTATGGGGAGATTGTAATGCCTGGCTTGTTGATACGAAAAATTATTAAAAATACTATCTCCAGAGCTTAAATACGCATCTGGAGTAATACTATGGAGATCAGTCACATTAACTGTATAACGAAAATTCTTACCACCACGATTTATCTCAATAATGAGATCTTGACCTACATTTGCATCCAGAATATCTGCCAAAGTTATAAAATCAGTTATCAATACTTCATTAATTCGCAATAAGATATCACCCGGTTCAATGAATTCTGCGATCTCAGCACCATTAATAATTCTTTGAACAACTAACATGCCATCAGAAACATTGATATTTTTTCGCAGTTTTTTTTCTATTTCTGAAGTAAGTCCAAGTCGACCAAGCTCGTCAAAAGTTAAGCGCACAAATTCAGTTTGTAATGAACCACGATTAACAACCTGATGCTGTTGAATCAATTTTAATGCCCGTTCAATTCTATCGGGAGGAAAAAAGAAACTACTTGATGAATTTTTATTCCCACCAGCATTCAATGCCACAACTTCACCATTGATATTAATTACTGGTGACCCCGAGGAACCTCCTGAAGTTCCTGATGCCGCCTGATAATAAAAGGTATTAAAGTCATTATAATTACCTCGCCCATAATCAGGAGCTTTACGATCCAGCCTAGCAATTGTGCCAGCTAAAATAGAGAGTTTTTCCCCAGCATCATTCCCGATTACACGGATTTCTTGTCCAATTTTTACAACCTCAGAAGCAAAATTTAAAACATGAGGTTGGATATATTTTAGATCTTTAGGATCGTATTTAAATATACCAAAATCATGCACAGGGTCACGATAAATGGGAACCAAGTTAAGCTCTTCATT
>NYWX01000062.1 GCA_002685275.1 Gammaproteobacteria bacterium | reverse complement strand
TGAGAAATTAAAGGATTTGACTCGTGGAAAGAGAATCAATAGAGATAATCTTACTAATTTTATTAAAACTCTTGAAATACCAGAAACTGAGATCAAAAGGCTGCTTGATTTAACTCCGGATTCCTATATCGGGCTTGCAGAAAAATTAGCTCGTGACATTTGAAGATGTATTTTAAAAAGTAGTTGTAATATCAATTTGAGGTAATGATGAAAATTCTTGCAATTGGTGCGCATCCTGATGATATTGAAATCTTTTTTTATGGCACATTAGCTGCCTGCGTGGCCCGTGGTGATGAAGTAAGATTAGCAGTGGCCACAGATGGAGGTGCGGGTGGAAGCGGCTCTAAAACATCGCTAATCCAACAACGTGCTGATGAAACTATAAAAGGTCTTTCAAAGATAGTTCGGCCATATCTACTTAATTTTTCTGATGGTAAGTTATCAAGTGAAGTTAAAGCTAGTGAGGTAATAACTAGCTTGGTAAATGAGTTTCAACCAGATGCTATAATCACTCATGCACCTGAAGACTATCACCCAGATCATCGCGCTCTATCATTTCTTGTTCAGGATGCCGCTGGTTTTAAATGCCCTTTATTTTTTGCGGATACATTAATGGGAATTGAATTTGTACCCGAATTTTATGTAGATATCACTGAATTTTTCGCTGAAAAAACTGATGCAATTATGACTCATAACAGTCAAGATCCAAAACGTTTTGCTGCATGCGCAAAGCTTCAAAATAGATTTCGAGCAGGTCAATGCAACGCCCCTGACAATCATTATGCAGAGGCATTTAGAATTTTCAGACGTTTTCCATTTGCCCATGCTGGAGGTATTCTTCCTCCTGCACCGCCTCATCGTCCATTTTATATTCCTGGATCTAATGCTTTTATTTAAATTTATATTTAGGTTTACTGGTGTTTATTAATTTTAATTAATCTTAAATAGTTAAATAATCTAATCTCTAATACAAATATAAAATTAAGATAATGCACGTAAAAGAAAGTATCAAAAATAAAAAAATAATCCTAGGTCTCTCTGGTGGTGTTGACTCTGCTGTTGCTGCCATTTTACTTAAAGAAGCTGGTGCAGACGTGCAAGCATTGCATATGACTAACTGGGAGGATGACGAAGGCTATTGCAAAGCCGCAGAAGATCTACAGGATGCTAGAAATATCTGTGAGCAACTCGAAATTACTCTTCATCACGCAAATTTTTCAAAGCAATATCGAGAGCAAGTATTTAGCCATTTCTTAAAAGAGTATGAGATAGGTCGTACACCAAACCCAGATGTATTATGTAATCGAGAAATTAAGTTTGGGGTATTTAGAGATTATATGAAACGTCTCGGTGGGGATTTATTGGCAACGGGTCATTATGCTAATTCAAAAATCATTAATGGAGTTGGATCTCTTTTCAAAGGCGCAGATGAAAATAAAGATCAAAGTTATTTTCTACATGCTGTAACTGCAGAAGCTTTAGCTGAAACTGTTTTTCCATTGGGTGATTTAAAAAAAATTGATGTTAGAGAGATCGCCCATGATTACGGGCTTAAAATACATAACAAAAAAGACAGTACTGGCATTTGCTTCATCGGCGAAAGACCATTTAAAGAATTTCTAGCAACCTACCTACCTGCAAAGCCAGGGCATATAGTAACAACTAAACAAAAAAAGATTGGAAGTCATCAAGGGCTTATGTATTACACACTGGGGCAACGTCGCGGTCTTCAGATTGGAGGTCGTGCTGATAGTTGTGAAGAACCTTGGTATGTGGTTAGTAAAAATATGGAAAACAATGAATTAATCGTTGCTCAAGGTGAGCATGAAATGCTTTTTAGTAATTCCTTATTGGCCACGGATTTAAATTGGATTGGTGAAAAACCTGCTGGACTTGATAAAGGTCTTAAATGTCATGCTAAAATACGTTATAGACAGACAGATCAAGAGTGCATTGTTTATATTTTAGACGATGCTAAAGCGAGAGTTTGTTTTTCAAAGCCACAGAAAGCTATGGCTCCAGGACAATTTGTTGTGTTTTACAATAAAAATCGCTGTCTTGGTGGAGCGGTAATAGATAAAATAGAGTAAGCAGATTTCTAAACCATTAGTTATAATATATTTAAAGACGGTCCTCTAATGACCGTTCATAAAATTAATCCTGGAGCGACAATATGACGAACAGCTTTGGAGCACATGGATCGCTTAGAGTAGATGGAAGCGATTTCGAAATTTATCGCCTTGATGCTGTTAAAGACGGACACGTAAATCGGCTACCCTATTCTCTTAAAGTCTTACTTGAGAATCTCTTACGTTACGAAAATGGTCGCGATGTTACTCGAGACGATATTCTCGCGCTTGCAAATTGGGACCCAAATGCTACTCCAAGCACTGAAATTTCATTTACGCCTGCTCGAGTTATTCTACAAGATTTTACAGGTGTACCAGCTGTTGTCGATCTAGCTGCTATGCGAGATGCAGTAATAAAACTAGGTGGTTCAGCTAGAGATATTAATCCACTATCACCTGCAGAACTAGTTATAGATCACTCCGTTCAAGTTGATAATTATGGAACAGCAAATTCTTTAGAGCTCAATAACAAAATTGAATCTCAACGCAATAAAGAACGATATTCATTTCTTCGATGGGGTCAATCTGCATTTGAAAACTTTCGTGTTGTTCCGCCAAGCACTGGCATTGTTCATCAAGTAAACCTTGAATACCTCAGTCGTGTCATTTTCAATCTTGAAAAAAATGGTAGGCGTTCAGTATACCCAGATACAGTTGTTGGAACAGATTCTCATACCACTATGATTAATGGTTTAGGCGTTCTTGGATGGGGAGTGGGAGGTATTGAGGCAGAAGCTGCAATGTTAGGACAACCGATTACCATGCTAATCCCAAATGTTATTGGCTTTAAACTAACTGGCAAACTCCGCGAAGGAACTACAGCAACTGACTTAGTGTTAACAGTTACGGAGATGCTTCGTAAAAAAGGAGTTGTTGGTAAATTTGTCGAATTCTACGGTGATGGATTGTCACACATGCCATTAGCTGATCGTGCGACACTTGGAAACATGTCCCCTGAATTTGGTTCCACATGTGCAATTTTTCCAATCGATGGTGAAACCATTCGTTATCTTAAGCTTTCTGGGCGTGACAATAATCAATGTGCGCTCATTGAAGCTTATGCAAAAAAACAAGGTATGTGGCGCTATGACGGCCAAGAAGATGCACTTTATACTGACATAATTGAACTTGACATGGGTGAGGTTGTTTCTAGCATCGCTGGACCTAAAAGACCACAAGATAGAATCGCTCTGACTGATGCATCAAAATCTTATGAAAATATTCTTAAAAGCGCAACTGCGGTTCGTACAAAAGGTGGTACTGGTATTGCCAACATAAATGGTACTGATGTAGAAATTAAAGATGGCTCAATTTTAATAGCTGCAATAACTAGTTGCACTAACACCTCAAATCCGGCTGTGATGCTAGCTGCTGGACTTGTTGCAAAGAAGGCTGCTGCGAAAGGCTTAAAAGCTAAACCTTGGGTTAAAACTAGTCTTGCCCCTGGATCAAGAGTTGTTACTAATTATTTAAAAAAATCGGGCTTGTTAGATGAATTAGGTGCTATAGGTTTCTTTAATGTTGGCTATGGATGTACAACTTGCATTGGAAATTCAGGTCCACTTACACCAGAGATTGCAGATGCTATTAAGAAAAATGATATTGTAGGAACAAGCGTTCTTTCCGGAAATCGTAATTTTGAAGGTCGTATTCATGCCTTAGTTCAGCATAATTTTCTGGCATCTCCGCCCCTTGTCGTTGCTTATGCAATTGCTGGAAACATGCACTTTGATTTATTAAATGAACCGCTTGGTAATGATAAAAATGGTAAGCCAGTTTTCATGAGGGATATTTGGCCAACACAAAAAGAAATTCAAGATACAGTTGCTTCTAATGTTGATGCAGATATGTTCAGGTCAAGCTACAGCAACGTTTTTGAGGGTGACGCTAATTGGAAAGCCATCGAATCACCTCAAGGTGAAATATATACCTGGGATAAAGATTCAACATATGTAAAAAATCCTCCTTATTTCGAGGGCATGACCAAGCAACCTTCTGCGGTAAGTGATATTGAGGGCGCTCGGGTTCTCGCTCTTTTAGGTGATTCAGTTACAACTGATCATATATCTCCAGCTGGCGCTATTGCTATAGATAGCCCGGCAGCAGAATATTTAAAAACAGAAGGTGTTGAACCGCATAACTTTAATTCATATGGCTCAAGACGTGGCAATCATGAAGTAATGATGCGTGGAACTTTTGCTAATATAAGATTACGTAATCTGCTGGTTCCTGGAACTCAGGGTGGTTGGACCTGCCATCAACCAAGTGGGAAGAAGATGTCAATATTTAATGCATCTTTAGAATACCGCATCAATGAAACGCCCCTAGTAATTATTGCTGGAAGTGAATATGGCACAGGTTCATCACGTGATTGGGCTGCTAAAGGTACTGCACTCTTGGGCGTAAAAGCTGTCATTGCAAAAAGCTTTGAAAGGATTCACAGATCTAATTTAATCGGCATGGGCGTTCTACCATTACAATTTATAGACGGTCAAGATGCTGAATCTTTAAATTTAAATGGGACAGAAAAATTTAGTATAAGCGGTCAAACAAATCCTGAAGCTAAAACTGTAAAAATTATTGCTACTTCTAAGAGCGGTCATGAGAAAAGCTTTGAAGCAACTATTCGTATAGACACTCCCAAAGAGCGTGATTACTATGAAAATGGTGGCATTTTACATTATGTTTTACGCCAGCTAGCTGCCTGAGATTAAGAATAATTTTAAGGCTGAATTGGTTTTTGAAAAATTCGCGTTTCTATCAATGAACTCCCATCCAAACTGGAATCTTATTCCAACAGTGATTCAACTCATTATCTAGCTTCTTATAATTTGGCTCATACTTTTCTACAAGCTTCCAAAATCTTTTTGAGTGATTCATGTGACTTATGTGGCAAAGCTCATGAATCATAACGTACCTGAGGTGTGCTGGACTAAGAAACAATAAACAGTAATTTAAACTTAAATTACCAGAGCTAGAATAACTACCCCAACAAGTACGTTGACATCGAATCTGTAATTTTAGAAAAGAATTGCCTATTTGATCAGATAATTCAGATAGAGTATTGGTAAATTTAAGACGAGCTACATTTGCCAACCAACGCTTCAAAGCCCTAATACACAATGCATCATCATAAATTTGACCAGTCAAAATAAGATTATTATTTATACTTTGATATCTTACAGAGTTTATATTTTCTTTATAAATGTAGTCGACTTTAAATTGCTCACCTAAACTAACTAGATCTACATAATTAGGTAATTTGAGAGGCTCTGGGACATAGATTTCTGCAAAATGACGTTTGGTTTTTTTTATCCATTCTTTATGAGATTCAATAAATTTATTAATCAAAGAAATATTTATATTTTTTGGTGCAACTATTTCTACCAGCCCTCTTGGAAAAACTTTAATTGATAAATGCTTTGCTCTTGAGCTTGCTCTTATAAAAATACATGATACTGAATCAGTATCATCAATATCATAATAATAAATTTGATTGGATTTGATTTTCATAAAAAATATTGTACTTAAAGATAAAAATTATTACTTTGAAAAAGAATATAAGATAAAATTAAATTTTAAACAAAAAATACTATGATTGACATTGGTGCAAATCTTACTGATAAGAGCTTTGATAAAGATCGATTCAAAGTTATTGAACGAGCAAGCCTAGCTGGTGTTAAAAAGATAATTATCACAGGAAGTTGTGATGAAAGTAACATTAGAGCTTCAATGCTGTCAGAAGGTAATTCAGGTATTTTGTACTCAACTGCTGGTGTGCATCCGCATCATGCATCTGACTATAGTAGCGCCAGCGATAAAATAATAAGAAACCTGATTACAAAAAAACATGTAGTTGCAGTTGGTGAATGTGGTCTTGATTACTATCGAAACCTATCTTCGCGAGAAGATCAAATTAAAACTTTTACGCAGCAAATTGATATAGCTAAAGATTATGATTCACCTATTTTTTTACATCAAAGAGAGGCACATTACGATTTTATAAATATTTTAAGACCTTCATTACCTAAATTAAAAAAAGCAGTAGTCCATTGCTTTACAGGCTCTGCTAAAGAGCTTCATGATTATATTAATATGGGTCTTTACATAGGTATAACTGGTTGGATCTGTGATGAAAGACGGGGTAACCATTTAAAAAAAATTATATCTGTCATACCTGATAATAAACTTTTTATTGAAACAGACTCTCCATATCTTTTGCCAAGAACAATGGACTCAAAACCAAAAAACCGAAGAAACGAACCTATGTATTTACTAGAAGTTGCTAAAGCTGTAGCAGAAGCAAGAGGTCAATCTATAAGAAAGATTATAGAAGTCACTACTGAGAATGCGATTAGATTTTTTCAACTCTAAGAGTTTATATTTGAAATTTTTAAGTATTTGGGATAGCTTTTTTTATTACTAGATCCCAATAAGGCATAAATGCCTTAACTTTAAAATGAGTAGTATTCTTATCTTTTTCTTGGAAATCATCAATTAAATTATCAAGATTTGTGACTAAATCGGGTGTTTCTTTTTTAAATTGTGAGTCCTTTAAAAATAAAACTCTGCCAAAAACGGGAACTTGCTTTACTACCCGTTGAACAGCAATGATACGATCGCGAAGTGCCGGTTGTGGATTAGGGAAAGTATAACGGCGATTGTCAGTAATTACGGACCAGTCAAGTAATTTATCTCCAGCAAATACATTACCTTCAACATCTTTGATGTCGACAATTAAGAGTCCTTTTGCTGTCAATAAAAGGTGGTCAATAAGGATCTCCCCACCATCAATACTTTCGAGAATTAATCCATCAATCTTTTCGTAACAAATTGAATTTATCGCTCTTTCAAGATTATCTCTTTTAAAAGAAAACAATTTAAATAAATAATAAAAAAAACATAAAAAAAAGATACTAACTAATGATAGTACTATCAGCGTTGTGTAGTGCGAAACTTTAAGAAATTCCATCATCATAAATTGTAAATAATTTAACCTTTCAGCGCATCAGATAAACCGCCTAATGTTGGCTCGATATCAACCGCGCTTGTTGTTTTTGATAATATATTTGCAAGGTCAGGTGGCATAGGGATCTTTTCTTCAATAAGAGGTTCAACTATTGTCTCAAATTTAGCAGGATGTGCTGTAGCGACAATGATCCAATGATGTTTTTGAAGCGCTGTATCTAAATTGCGCCAAACATGAGTCGCTGTTGCTGTGTGAGGGCAAGTCGTAAAACCGAATGTTTCATGATCTTTTTTAATAGCTTCTTCAATTTCATTGTCTTCAACAGAAGAGACGCCTATTTTATTACGCAGAACCTTTGCATCACCAACTAAATGACGTAAACGTTCCATATTACTTGGATTACCAACATCCATCGCAGTTGCAAGTGTTTGTAAACTTTCACTTGGTGCCCACTTTAAGGATTTTAAATAATTTGGAATAGTTTTATTAGCATTTGTTGACAAAATAATTGGGCCGATTGGTAAACCCATTTCACGAGCTATAATACATGCAAGTGCATTTCCTAAGTTGCCTGTTGGAATAATAAAGCCTGGTTTTTTTCCGGTTCGATGAAAATGTTGCAAACTAGAATCTGCATAATAAGTACTTTGAGGAAGCAACCTACCAATGTTAATGCTATTGGCTGAGCTAAATCTATGTGTAATTGAAAGCTCTTTGTCGGCCATTGCTGCTTTAACTAAAGATTGACAATCATCAAAAGAGCCTTTAACTCTTAAAGATAAAACATTTTCACTCCAACAGCACAATTGATGCTCTTGACGAGCTGATACACGGCCATCTGGAAATAGAACCACTACTCGCATTCCAGGACGACTATCAAACGCTGCAGCAACTGCACCGCCAGTATCTCCAGAAGTGGCAACTAAGATCGTTAACGGTGATTCAATCTTGCCTTCTAATCTTGTTAAACAAGCTGCCAAAAAACTTGCGCCAATATCTTTAAATGCTGCTGTAGGTCCATGGTATAGCTCTAAAACTGATGCATTCTTTTCTGGTATTGATAGGTTATTTGTGGGTATTGGAAAGTGAAATGTTTCTCTTAAAATATCTTTCATTTCTAGTTCCAAGGAAGAGCCTAGAAAAAAAGGTTTTAATAATATATTTGCAGTATCAATAATTGAGTCCGCACCATCAAAATCGGAGATATTAAATTTTGGTAGATTTTTTGGTAGATAGAGACCTCCATCGTTTGCAATGCCTCTTTTCAATGCATCATCAAGATTAATAGGTCCTGCTCCACGCGTACTAAAGTAATCCATTATTATGCCTCTATAAAAGCACCGGGTGCATTCATTGCACTAATCCAAAGATTGCTAGAAATACCAATTTTAGAAAACTCTTGCTGCATTGCATTTGCAACATCTTTAGCATCATCATCTTTACATAATGCAAACATACTTGGCCCGCTTCCGGATAAAGTACAACCCAAAGCGCCAGTTTTTATTGCAGCAGAAACAATATCATCAAAACAAGGAATAGCTTTTTTTCGATGTGGCTCAATTATAACGTCACGCAAGGTTCTTCCAAGCAAATTTACATCACTTGAATAACAAGCATGAATGAATCCAGACATTAAGCCCTGTTGCTCAAGCCATAGCTCCATCGATACTGTTTTCGGTAAAATTCTACGTGCACTGGCTGTATTCACCTGCAAATCTGGATTTACTAATACAACACTAATATCGGATGGGGAAGGTAGACAAAAAACCTCAGGCAACAAGATATCTGGGCAAAGAACTAACCCTCCAAAAAGACTGGGAGCTACATTATCTGCATGCATCCCACCACTGGCATATTTTTCACCTTCTAGAGCAAATGGTAATAATTTACCCAAAGGAAGTGGCTTTGATAATAAGCTATTAACTGCAACTGTTGCTGCAACAGCAGAAGCAGCAGAACTACCCATTCCTGATTGCAATGGTAGCCCTTTTAGTACTCTTAATTCTATTCCACCACCCTCACCTTGAGAATCCCAGAGGGATTTTGCGGCAATGGAAGCGGTGTTTTCGTCAGCTTTAGTGGATAAATGAGGGTGCAAATTTCCATTTGGATCAATTACTTCTTTGACTATTATGGAATTATTATTTATTTTGCGAGCCTGGACTCGATCTCCAGCACCAGATAGTGCAATACCAAGCATATCAAATCCAACGGCGACATTTCCTATGGATGCGGGCGCATAAGCTGTCACATAATCAGACATAATTTTCGCCCTTATCAAGGAAATTAGCTAATCGCAATAAATCTGCAAAAACGCCTGCAGCTGTTACCTCAGGGCCAGCTCCTGGCCCTTGAATGACAAGCGGATTAGCTGAATATCTTTCAGTTTCAAATTGCACAATATTATCAGTAAGATTTATATTGCAGAATGCATGAGCATCCGCAATAGGTACCAAATCAACCGAGGCGTTTCCTTCTGCATCTAATTTTGCTACGTATCTAAGTTTCTTGCCATCTTTGATCGCTTTCTTAAACAAAGAGTCTATCTCTAAATCATAATCCGAAAATCTTTCTAGGAACTCCTCCACCGAACAATCTCTTAAAGCCTCTGGAACAAGATTCTTAACTGGGAATTCTCCAATTTCAATTTTTTGACCAATCTCACGGGCTAAGATTGTTAGCTTACGGGCTACATCCATTCCTGATAAATCTTCTCTTGGATCGGGTTCAGTATACCCACTGATTTTTGCAGACTTAACAATTTCTGAAAATGGAGTTTTTCCATCATAAACATTAAATAGATACGCAAGTGTTCCAGAAAAGATGCCCTGTATAGATCGGACTTCATCTCCAGTTTTAATCAAATCACATAAAGTTGAAATAACTGGAAGTGCTGCACCTACCGTTGTCTCATAAAAATAATGCGAGCCCCCCTCTTTTGCAGCTTTTTGAAGTTCTTTATATATTTCGAAAGAATCGCTAAAGGCTTTTTTGTTAGGCGTAATTACATGTATTCCACGTGATAACCAATCTCTGTAAAATGATGAAATTTCATCACTTGCAGTACAGTCTATTATTACTGCATGTGGTAAATGGTCAGGCTTGAGATGCTTCTCAAAATCATCAAAATTGGTGTCAATTGCTGATCTTTCAAATTCTTCTTTCCAAGATGCTAAATTTATACGTTTATCAGATAAGAGCATATTTTTTGATCTTGATATTGCACGTACACGTAAATCTAAATTAAATTCTTTCGCAAGCTTATCGCTTTGTTTTTCAATCTGCCTTAAAAGCGTATCGCCAACAGTCCCTGGCCCAATTAGACCTATAGAAATTGTTTTGGCTGATAGATAAAAACCTGAATGTGATGATCTCAGGGCTTTGGTAGCATCATTTGAATCAACTACTACCGAAATATTTCTTTCTGAAGATCCTTGAGCTATAGCATTTATATTTACACCTGCTCGAGCTAAAGTACCGAAAAACTTTGCTGCAAGGCCAGGGGAACCAGCCATGCCATCGCCTACAACAGCGACAATGCTCTGCCCACTTGTTATATCTACACTTTGTATTTGACCGCTTTTAAGTTCGTCAGAAAATGTACTTGAAATTACATTATGTGCCTTGGTAGATACTTTTTCAGGAACAGCAATACAAATTGAGTGTTCAGAGCTTGCTTGAGATATTAAAGTGACTGATACACCTGCAACCTTTAACGATGTAAATAATCGGTCAGCAGTACCAGGTACACCAATCATACCTGAGCCTTCTAGATTGATTAAAGACATCTCTCCAATTGCTGTTATGCCTTTAATCTTTCCTGATGCAGTTAATTCTTGTTCAATCCTGCTACCTGGATGCGCTATATTGAAAGTGTTTCGAATGATAACTGGAATATTATTCTCAACTGCCGGACCAAGAGTTTGAGGATGAATGACTTTGGCCCCAAAATATGCAAGCTCCATGGCCTCATTATAAGTTAAACAATTTATTACTTGAGCTTCAGGAACAAGCCTTGGATCGGCGCTCATTACCCCATCCACATCGGTCCAAATAGTTAGAAGAGAAGCCTTAAATAGAGCAGCAAAGATTGAAGCGGAATGATCACTCCCATTTCTACCAAGTGTTGTCTGTAAACCACCCTCATCTGCAGCGATAAATCCTGTAATTACAGCAATACCATTGAAATTGTTAACAATTTCAGCATTTAAGTTATGTTGTGATTCTGGCCACAAGACAGTTGGACCTAATTCATTATCTTTAACCACAATAATATTTCTTGCATCAACCCAAATAGTTGCTCTTGATGGTTTTACTTGACCAAGATATGCAGAAAGCAATCGAGCCGACCAAATTTCACCGTAGCCTGCAACCATATCGCGATTTCTTTGATGGGCAGACTTTACAAGAGCAATTGAATTTAACAAATCAATTATATCGCTGGCATCATTACTCCACTCATCTAGAATAGAGCTACAAATACCGTCATCCAAAAGAGAGCTTGCTGTTTCAGAATAACGCTTACCTATAGAATCCAATGCTGTAACAAAATCATCATTATTCTGCTCTGCAAGTAATGTTAAATTAATCAAAGCATCAGTCATACCACCCATAGCTGATACGACAACGCCTATTCGTAAATCATCATATCCATGCAAAATCTTTGCAACGCGCTTAAAGCAATCAGCACTTGCTAGGCTGCTCCCACCAAATTTATGAATTTTCCAACGATTTTCTGTCACTATTATAAATTACTCTATAAAAAAATTGAATAATAACGGCACTTTAATGCCCCGTCGCCTATTTTATTAAAATCTGTTCGTCTATTTGAATTTTTTTTTCTTGTTAAGATACTAATTATACAATTAATAACAGTAATTTTATCGTATAAATTTTTTTTTATTCATATGATTTTTGGAATGAGATTGAAAATTAGCTCATTTAAAAACCGATTTATATTGCATTTTGATCTTTAAATCTTAAATTAAAGCCATAATAATGAAGATTAAAAATTTCATAAAATAATTAAAAATAAATTCCCTAATAAGGTGGCATTAGCTATTAAATAATGTAGCATTAGCTACATGATAAGGTAGCATTAACTATTCAATTTCACCCTAAATGATAAAGATATTAATTGAAAAAATTTATAATTGAAGTCAGCAGGATAAACTCATTGATACACTCTTTGAGTAGTTTTGGTCTATCTGTAGTCTATACAATAGGTCATATATTTATAGCTTGGCTGTGTGCTACTTTGATTTTTGATGCTAGCTTCTTAATGGCTTCTGCTGATGCCACGGTAGAGCCTATTATCAATGGATTTTGGTTTTATTTACTCCATAAATATGCAAATACTAAACTTAGGCCGGCAACACTTGCTATAGTGTATACAATTGGTCATTTTTTTATTGCAACCTTATGGAGCTTTACAATACTCGGCTTTGAATTTCAGCTTGCTGCTCTTGATGCAATATTAGAACCTTTACTAAATGGCTTTTGGTTTTATGCTTTGATGTTTCTATCCAATAACAAGAAATCAGAAGGATATTGTTGAATATTAGAGTAACCATGGTTAACTTAAGAGTGATTTATTTATAATGCAATTAGCCCAAAAGATTGTTGTACTTTGTGTAATATTTCTTATTCCTTCATTATTATGGTTAATAGCTGGAATGCTAGGTTTACTTCCAACAAGCCACCTTTCTATTGGGGGTAGCTCTGGAGAAAGAACACTTGCAAGTGTTGCTGTAGCAAGCTGCATTGTTGCTGCAATTGCTTGTTTTATGTTAGAAAAGGAGTCAAATAAGTGATTAGAAATTCAGATAAATTTATTTTATTAGCAGTAGCAATATCATTCGCGCTTTCTGGTTTTTTATGGTTTACAGGCAATCGAGAGGAAGGTGTGTTTACAGCTTTATGGGTACCTTCAATATTATGTTTTGGTATTTACTTTAAGTTAATGGGAATAATCGGGAGTCGATAATGGATACCTCGGTTTTATTAGGCTTTGCATTTGTAGTGTTTGCATTACTTTTAACAGGGTTAGCATTGACTGCCCGTGAATTTCTGAAGGTATCGGAAGATCCTTCCATAAGGAAAGGAGTTTCAAAACAATCAACTGTTAGTAAAGAAACTTCAATAGATGCTTCAGCTGACGAAGGTTAATACAAAAGATATATCTTTTTAATTAAATTAAGACTCAGGCGCTATCGCAGCACCTGAGTAATTATTTATTAGACATCAAAACGGTCCGCATTCATGACTTTGTTCCACGCAGAAATGAAGTCACGAACAAATTTAGCCTCGGCATCGCTTGAAGCATACACCTCTATTAAAGCTCTCAGTTGAGAGTTTGACCCAAAAACTAAGTCGGTTCTTGTGGCTGTTCTAACTTTGTCGCCTGATGCTCTATCGAATGCTTCATATGAATTTCCAGTCCCGTTTGGTTTCCACTGAACTGACATGTCCAATAGTGTATCAAAATAGTCATTCGTCATTTTATTTGTATTATTTGTAAAAATGCCATGACCACTCGAACTTATTCCCAAAGACCTCATACCTCCAAGCAACACCGTCATTTCTGGAGCTGTTAAATTTAACAACTGAGCTTTATCGAGCAGCATTTCTTCGGGGGTTACATTAATACCTGATTTATGGAAATTCCTGAATCCATCTGAGTGTGGCTCTAAAACAGCAAGAGACAATACATCAGTCTGATCTTCTAATGCATCCCCTCTGCCTGGAGTAAAAGGAACCTTTTGATCAGTGGCCATTTCTATACCAACATTACCAGCCAAAACTATAACATCAGCGATTGATGCGCCTGTCTCTTTTGAAATAGATTCATAAACATTTAAGATTGCTTTTAGTTGCTCTGGTTTATTAGCTTCCCAGTCTTTTTGAGGAGCTAACCTAATCCTTGCTCCATTGGCACCACCCCTCATATCTGAATGTCTATATGTTGAAGCGCTCGCCCATGCGGTTTCTACCATTTCCTGAATTGAAAGACCGCTGCTTTTAATTTTTTCTGATATAGAGTCAATATCATATCCAGAATTACCTAATGGCACTGGATCCATCCAAATTCTCTCTTCGCTTGGTACCTCAGGACCTATGTATCTTGTTTTAGGACCCATATCCCTATGAAGTAACTTAAACCATGCCTCGGCAAAAGCATCAGAAAATTCATCAGGATTTTCATGAAAATGTTTTGAAATCTTTCTATATTCTGGATCTTCACGAAGAGCTATATCAGTAGTCATCATTATTGTTGGGACTTTGATAGATGAGTCTTCTACATCTGGTGCCAAATCTTTTTCATTAGGATTTATTGCATGCCAAACTTTTGCTCCTGCTGGTGTATCAACAAGCTTCCATTCATATCCAAATAGTAAATCAAAATATCCATTATCCCATTGAGTAGGATTGACGGTCCATGCGCCCTCAAGACCGCTGGTAATGGTATCTCTTCCTTTACCAGAGCCGTATGAGTTCATCCAACCTAAACCCATTTCTTCTAAGTCAGCGCCCTCAGGTTCAGCACCAACATTACTATCTGGACCAGCTCCATGAGATTTGCCAAAAGTATGCCCACCTGCTATTAAAGCTACAGTTTCATAATCATTCATTGCCATTCTTCCAAATGTAGTGCGAATATCATGTGCACTCGATATTGGATCATGATTACCATCTGGCCCTTGTGGATTAACATAAATCAAACCCATTTGAACTGCACCAAGCGGCATATCCAAGGATTCCCGAACATCATTATTTTCATATCGATTGTTTTCAAGCCAAACTTTTTCTAGGCCCCAATTAATATCATCTTCAGGGGCCCAAATATCTGGACGTCCTCCGCTAAAACCAAATGTTTTTCCACCCATTGATTCTATGGCAACGTTACCGGCAAGTATCAATAAATCAGCCCAACTAATTTGTTGGCCATATTTTTGTTTGATTGGCCAGAGTAATCTTCTAGCTTTATCAAGATTTCCATTATCTGGCCAACTATTTAGAGGGGCAAATCTCTGTGCTCCAGTACCACCCCCGCCACGGCCAT
>NYWX01000061.1 GCA_002685275.1 Gammaproteobacteria bacterium | reverse complement strand
ATTATACGCTTAATTTGGGGAAAATTATTTTTGAAAGCTTACATTAATTTACAAGTAGAAAATTATGGCAGGTCATAGAAAATGGGCAAATATCCAGCATCGTAAGGGTAGGCAGGATAAAAAACGCGCAAAGCTTTTTACAAAATTGATTCGTGAAATCAATATAGCAGCAAAGATGGGCGGCAGTGATTTAGATGCAAATCCAAGATTACGTTTAGCAATTGATAAAGCTAAAGCGCAAAGTATGCCTAAGGATAATATTGATCGAGCCATAAAACGTGGTGCAGGGGAATCAGATGGAGCTGATTATTTTGAATGTCGCTATGAGGGCTATGGCCCTGGAGGAGTAGCTGTAATGGTAGATTGTCTTACTGACAATAAAAACCGTACGGTTGCGGAAATTAGGCATGCATTTACTAAGTATGGGGGTAATTTAGGAGCCGATGGATCTGTAAATTATCTATTCAGCCATGTTGGCCAATTATTTTTTACCATCGAAAATGATGAAGATAAGTTAATGGATGTTGCCATTGAGTCAGGCGCTGTAGACATTATCTCAGATGATTTTGGAGCCATTGAGATTTTAACTTCACCAAATGACTTTGAGAAAGTGCGTGATGTTATGATAAAAGCTGGGTTTAAAGCTGAAAATTCAACTTTAACAATGCGGGCTTCGACTGTTGCTCAATTAGACATTAAAGATGCCAGCTCCATGATAAAGATGCTTGAAGCACTAGAAGACCTGGATGATGTTCAGGAAGTTTATAGTAACGCTGATATTAGTGAAGAAATATTGTCACAAATTTGAGGATGCTTTGATAAAAAAACAGCGAATACTAGGAATTGATCCGGGTTCACGTCTGACTGGTTTTGGTGTAATTGATTTTTATGGCGACAAAGCTAAATATGTGAGCAGTGGAACTATTAAAAGCACTGATGGTGCATTTGCTAATAGACTTAAACAGATATTTGAATCAATAAATGAAATTTCCAGTAAGTATCGTCCTGATATTGTAGTTATTGAAAGTGTTTTTATGCATAAGAATGCCGGAAGTGCCCTAAAGCTAGGTCATGCACGTTCCGCAGCCATGTGCGCGACTTTTAGCCACGGTGTTGAAATTTATGAATACGCACCAAAAGAAATAAAAAGAGCTGTTGTTGGAACAGGCGCAGCTACCAAGGAGCAAGTGCAACATATGATTACGCATATTCTGAAACTTGATGGTACCCCGGCTGAAGACGCGGCCGATGCTCTTGCAGTAGCTATATGTCATGGGCATCAGTCTCGTATCCAAGACTATCTCGGGACCAGTAAACCTCTAGCAGGCTCAGCATGATTAGTTCACTAAGGGGTAAACTTGTAACCAAGATGACTCAAAACATTGTTATTGAATGCAATGGAATTGGGTATGAAGTTGAAACACCGATGTCAACTTTCCTTGAGTTACCTATAATAGATACAGACTTATTTTTATATACTCATCTCTTAATTCGTGAGGATGCTCAAATTCTTTATGGTTTTTCTACTCAAGATGAACGTCATATGTTTAGAAAATTATTGAAAGTTAATCGAGTTGGCGCCAAATTAGCTCTTGGTATACTTTCTGCCATGTCAATTAGTGACTTTAAGCGATTGGTTGAGCTTGAAGACGCTATATCAATTGCAAAAATACCTGGTGTAGGTAAGAAAACATCTGAACGCTTAATAATTGAGATGCGTGACCAAATTAATACAAACTCAACAGAAGGATTTAAATCAACTTCATTTGGATTTGAAGTTAACCCACGCGCTGAAGCATTAGATGCGTTGATTGGTTTAGGGTATAAAACTAAAGAAATAAATAATTTGATAGCAAAGTTGGATATAGAAAATAAGACGACCGAGGACATTATTAGATTAGCATTAAAACAGGCAGCAAAGTGAATGAGTAATATTGAGCATGATCGTTTGACGAGTGCGGATGCGGCTGGCGAAGATAAAGCCTTTGACAGAGCTATTCGTCCAAAAAAATTAGATGATTATCAAGGTCAGCTTAATGTTAAGGAGCAGATGTCAGTATTCATTGAAGCAGCTCGTCGGCGAAAGGAAGCACTTGATCACGTACTTATTTTTGGGCCACCAGGTCTCGGCAAGACAACTTTGGCCCATATTATAGCTAATGAATTAGAAGTAAATTTACGTCAAACATCAGGGCCTGTACTTGAACGACCTGGCGATCTTGCTGCTATTCTGACAAATCTAGAGCCTAATGATGTTCTATTTATTGATGAAATTCACCGCTTGAGTCCCGTTGTCGAGGAAGTGCTTTATCCAGCATTAGAAGATTTTCAGTTAGATATCATTATTGGAGAAGGACCTGCTGCACGATCTATAAAGCTTGATTTACCTCCTTTTACATTGGTGGGTGCCACAACTCGTGCTGGCCTTTTAACATCTCCGTTACATGATCGTTTTGGTATTGTCCAAAGATTAGAATTTTATTCAGCAAATGATCTTGAGGGAATCACTCACCGCTCAGCAAGGATTTTAAATTTACAGATTGAAGATGAGGGCGCTAAATCTATTGCTACTAGATCTCGTGGAACACCTAGAATTGCGAATAGACTTTTACGCCGAGTAAGAGATTTTGCTGAAGTTAAAGGTGATGGCGTCATAACCAAAAAGATTGCTGCAGATGCAATGGATATATTGCAAGTCGATCCACATGGTTTTGATTCAATGGATAGACGATTGTTAGAAGCTATTATAGATAAATTTGATGGAGGGCCAGTTGGTGTTGATAGTCTTGCAGCCGCAATTGGTGAAGAACGTGGAACAATTGAAGATGTATTGGAACCATACTTAATACAACAGGGCTTTATGGTTAGAACTGCCAGAGGTCGTATGGCTACTAAAACAACTTACCTTCATTTTGGTTTAGAGCCACTCAATTCACCACTTGATGGTGAGTTATAAATTTGAATTGATTATTTTTATATAAAAATTTAATAGGTATAAGAAATAGATGCCTTACTAACGCTTTTAAGGGAAATTTATTATGAATGCAGATATGTCAGTTATTAACCTTATTTGGGAAGCTAGCATACCTGTGCAGATAGTAATGCTATTGCTTATAGCAGCATCACTTTTTTCATGGAGTTTAATTTTTTCAAAACGTCAATTAATTAAGCGTACAAAATATAATTCAGATAAATTTGAAGCTGCATTTTGGTCAGGCGCAGATTTAAATGCTCTATACTCAAGCATCGCACACAATAAGAATGATTGCATTGGAATAGCCGCTATTTTTGAATCCGGGTTTCGTGAATTTAATCAGGCTATTCAATCAGGAAAAAGAAGCACTGATGAAATTATTGAAGAGTGTCGTCGTGCTATGCGTGTTACCCAAATGCGCGAGGTAGATCATTTGGAGAATGGCTTAGCAACTCTAGCTACAATAGGGTCTACAAGCCCTTACGTGGGATTATTTGGAACTGTTTGGGGAATTATGGGTGCTTTCTTAGGCCTATCAAATGTTCAGTCTGCAACGTTGGCAGTTGTTGCCCCACCAATAGCTGAAGCCTTAATTGCTACAGCTATGGGATTATTTGCTGCAATCCCAGCAGTCATTGCTTACAATCGATATGCCGATAAAGTAGTCCGTATAGAATACCGCTATGATGGATTTGCTGAAGAGTTCACTAGTATTCTTATGCGTCATGCATCTACAAAGCAAGGAGGCTGATTTGGTTTCACCATTACAAAAACGAAAATTAATGGGGGAAATTAACGTTGTTCCATACATAGATGTAATGTTGGTTTTACTAGTGATATTTATGGTTACAGCACCTCTTTTGACTCAAGGTGTAGAAGTAAATTTACCAAAAGCTAATTCTGAACCAATTAAGGATGTCCCTAATCATTTGCCGCTTGTTTTAAGTGTTGATGCTGCAGGTAAGCTTTATTTAAATGTTGGCGAAAAAAAAGAAGAGCCAACAACTGGTAAGCAAGTCGTAGCCAAGGTTGATTCTATTCTTAGAAATCGACCTAATACCTCAGTTCTTGTTAAGGCTGATAAAGACGTTCCTTATGGAAATGTAGTTGCTGCTATGGTTTTGCTTCAACAAGGAGGTGCTTTAAATATTGGGTTTGTAACTGATCCACTTGACAGTTACTCAATACCGGATTAACCCTTAAATTGGCTCGAAAAAGTCAAAATTTATTTCCAATAATTCAAGCAATAATTTTGCATATTGCATTGTTTGTAATTGCATTTTTTGCATTTGATTGGCCACACCAGCAGCCACAATCAATAACCCCAATGGCAATAAAGGCAAAATTAGTTGTTGAAAATATCGATAAGCCTGAGTTAATTGTAAAAAAAGAAATTAAAAGCAAAAAACAAATACAAGAAAATAAAGAATTACAAATTCAGGCCGAAGAAAAAAAACGTATTAACGATGCATTAGTTGAAAAAAAGCGACTTGAAAAGATACATCAAAAAGCAAAGGCAGATAGAATTAAAAAAGACCAAGAGCGAAAAAAACGATTAAAGCAAGAAGAACAGCGGAGAGAACGTGAGCTTAAAGAGGCTGAGCTCAAACGAATAAATGAAATAGAACGGCAACGAGCAGAGAATAAAAGAATTAGAAAAGAATTGGAGGCAGATGTGCGGCAAGCTGAAATTGATGCTGAATCAAAACGTTTTGGTGCGTTAAAGTCAGGAGATCTATCGATTTATAAAAATAAAATTTTACAAAAAATTGAAAGAAACTGGAAACTACCTGTCGGCGCTCCTGCTGAGCTTGATTGCTCGGTTCGAGTTCAGCAAATCCCAGGAGGAGTTGTTGCTGGAGTTACAATTTTAAAATGTAATGGAGATGAAGCAGTTAAGCGTTCAATTGTAGCCGCGATTAAGACATCTAGCCCATTGCCAGAGCCTTCAAATCCCATTCTCTTTGACAGGAGTATTTTGATAAACTTAAGCAAGAAGCAATGATGCAAGACAATATGAGGATCAAACACTGTTTATATTCGTAAAATATATAATTATTTTTATTTTTACCGCAAAAACAGCTTTTGCCGAGCTTGTTATTGATGTTCAAGGTATTTCTCAACCAACTCCAATAGCCATTGTCCCTTTTGGCTTTGAATCGGAACCATCTGTAGAGCAATTCGATATAGGTAAAGTTATAAAAGATGACTTAATAGGGAGTGGACGCTTTACCCCAATATCTGAGATGGATATGCTGCAAAAACCTACCGAAGGGGAGAATGTTTATTTTGATGATTGGAGTATTCTTGGTGTTGAGGCTGTCTTAATTGGAAAGCTTACTCAAAGCCAGAAACCAAATACATTTATTTTTCAATTTCAATTATTTGATACCTTCAAAAGAAAACAATTAATTGGCTTTCGAATGACAGTAAACTCCAAAAATTATCGTGCTGCAGGCCATCGTGCTGCAGATATAATTTATGAGGAGTTAACAGGTATTAAGGGCATTTTTAGCACTAAAATTGCTTATATAACTGCCCATAAAGAAAATGACAATCTTATTTATTCATTAATTGTATCCGATCAAGATGGTGAGAATGATTTCAAGATAGTGGAAAGCAAGCATCCAATAATGTCTCCAGCTTGGTCTCCTGATAGTCGCCAATTGGCTTATGTTTCTTTTGAGGATTCCAAATCTTCAATATTCATTCAGACACTACGATCAGGTAATAGATTTAAGATTTCAGATGAAATGGGCATCAATGGAGCACCTTCCTTTTCTCCTGATGGCAGTAAATTAGTAATTACACTGGGTGGAGTTCGTGGAAATCTTGATATTTATACATTGAATGTTGCGTCCAAGCAGCTCAACAGGTTAACAACTCATAGGGGCATTGATACCGAAGGGGCTTGGTCGCAAGATGGAAAATATATTTATTTTACCTCAGACAGAAGTGGTAGCCCACAGATTTATAGGATACCTTCAGTTGGCGGGTCTCCAGAACGTATAACCTATGAAGGTAAATATAATGCAAGACCGCGACTTTCGCCTGATAGCTCAAAATTAGCAATGGTTCATAATGATCGTGGTAACTATCGTATTGCAGTGATGAATTTAAAGAAAAAAGATTTACTAATCTTATCCTCAGGATCTCAAGATGAGTCGCCTAGTTTTTCGCCTAATAGCGATATTTTAATATATGCAACAAGGCATAAAAATTTGGGAGTACTGGAAACCGTCTCTGCTGATGGTTCAATAAGACAAAAGATTGCTTCTGGGCATGGAGGTGATGTTAGAGAACCTGTTTGGTCTCCGTTTCCAAATTTTTAATGATATAATTTGCCTTAAAAATTTTCATTATTATATGATATTTTAAGTTTATGTAAAAAAGGATTAGTTATGAT
>NYWX01000019.1 GCA_002685275.1 Gammaproteobacteria bacterium | reverse complement strand
CTACAATACTTCCACCTGAAGGAAGTGTTACATTGTGAACAAAGGCCGACTCAATTTGAGATTCTATTTGAAAACGGGTAAATAACGGAACAGGATCAACGTAGTGTTTTAATTTCTTGAGGTTTTGTGGCATTGTTTGTTTGACATGTTCATAAGCCCTTATGTAAGTGGCTTTATCATCGATTAATATTTCACCAATGTTGCCAGTCAAATAATCTCTTAATGCTCGAACAACTGAGTCACTTTCTCGATAGATTAAAAATGGTGATGAGCGTTCAAGAACAACGTTGAGTATTGCTTTCCAAATAGTGAGAAGATTTTGTAAGTCCCAAGTAAGTTCTTCGGCATTTCGGTCAATACCTGCGGTTCGAAGTATTAAGCTCATATTTTTGGGAACATCTACTTCATTTAATGCCTGGCGAGCATGGTCTCGATCATCACCAGTAATTCGGCGAGATACACCTCCTGAGTGATCTTTGTTTGGTTTTAATACTATGAATCTACCTGCAAGACTAACAAAGGTTGTTAAGGCAGCTCCTTTATTACCACGCTCTTCTTTTTCTACTTGGACAACGATATCTTGTCCTTCTTTAAGAGCATCTTTAATATTAGGTTTATTAGTGCCCTTATTGTCTCTGACAAAGTATTCAGTTGAGATTTCTTTCATTGGTAGAAAGCCATGCCGTTCAGCACCATAATCTACAAAAGCAGCCTCAAGACTAGGCTCTACACGAGTAATTTTACCTTTATAAATATTACCTTTTTTACGCTCACTTGCCGGCGCTTCAATATTTAAGTCATAAAGGAGTTGACCATCGACCATGGCCATGCGCAACTCTTCTTCTTGAGTCGCATTGATTAGCATTCTTTTCATAATGTCCAACTTGTGTAAGAGAGGACAGCAATAAATATTTTAGCGCAATGCTTGCAGAGTGAATGACACGCAAATAAGTGAGGTGCTGTATTGCACCATCAATTAAATATAAAATTTTGTTATGGTTTTGACGAATTATTGTCAATTTAAAAATTAAATTCAGCATGGTTTTCCTGCGGATTCACCGCTGCGGCGCAATTAGAATCTATTTATGCTGCCTTCTGAAATCAAGCTTTGCAGATTGCAAAGCTATAAAAATTTGGTTAATAAAAAAACTGTATAAAAAACAATTTCTACACATATAATATCATACATTCAATCATCTGCAAGCCGCTGATCATGCAAGAAAAATTTAAGATAGATATTAACAACAAAAAAAATACTAACTTTTCTTTGAATAAGGCTTATAGAGTCATTATAGACACCGAGCATGCAGGACGTAGAATTGATAATTTCTTGCTTGGAGAGTTGGCGACAGTTCCTAAAAGTCGAATCTATCGTATGTTGCGAAAAGGTGAAGTCCGCATTAATGGTGGTCGAATAAAAGCAGAATACAAATTAGTTGCTGGCGATCAGGTTCGAATACCACCAGTATCTATTTGTATTAAAAATAAACAGCCGCCAAACAATAAGCTCAATAAGATATTAGATAGCATTGTTTATGAGGACAAAAAGCTAATTGTATTAAATAAACCAAGTGGAATTGCTGTACATGGGGGAAGTGGAATAAACTTCGGGGTTATAGAATTATTACGACATTCGCGCTCAGATTTGAAAGAATTAGGATTAGTACACCGATTAGACAGAGAAACATCAGGGTGCTTGGTTATTGCAAAACGACATAGCGTTCTTCGAAAGCTACATGAGAACTTTAGGCAGGGAAGGGTTGAGAAAAACTATATTGCATTAGTGGTTGGAAGTTGGCAGTTAGGAGAACAATTAATTGATCTACCTTTGCATGTGAGCAATCGAAAAGATGGTGAAAGACATGTAATTGTTAATAGTAAACTTGGTAAAAAAGCACAAACAAAAATTAGCCTATCAAGAGAATACAATAACTATAGTCTTTTGAGGTGCGCACCAATCACTGGTCGAACCCACCAAATACGAGTTCATCTTGAGCACATTAAGTTTCCAATTTTGGGTGATCAAAGATATGGAGATTTCAATGAAAATATTAATGTTAAAAAGAAGCTTGGCCTCGATAGGATCTTTTTACATGCACAATCTATATCTTTCTTAGATGACAGGGGAGGAGATCTTCATTTTACTGCTCCTCTATCAGAGGATTTAGAAAGATTTTTACAATCTATTAAGTTAAAGGCTAAAAAGAATCAGAAAAAAAATAGAAAGTATTAACATATTTATTTAAACCTACAATTTGTTTAGCTCAATAATGCCATCATTACATTAACATTTTGACACTAGCTACTTTGATCCTTATCATTCGCGCGCTATGCAAGATCAGCTGCAAAATCAATTTTTAGTTAAAGAATTAGCGGTATCTGGCCAAGTATTTGAAATTAATAGTAAAATTAATAAATTTAAAGAACTGGCTAATATTGTTGAAGCAGATTTAGCTGCGCTTGATTCTGATGAATTGCCAGCTATGTGGAGCGAAAGTGAAATTACTGGTGTACTAAAATTTGACCTAGCAGGCACAGAAAATTGCTTTCCAATTATGACTGGCAACATAACTGCTAATATAGATGCGGTTTGTCAGCGATGTTTGGAGATAATGAAAATAAAGATTCAGATTGAACCAAAGCTTGCTTTGTTAGAATTAGGGGAAACCATTGATGGTTATGATGAATTTGAGGTCTGGGAGCTACCAGAATTAAAATTTAGACTAAATGAGATAATTGAAGAATTGCTGATAATGGCGCTACCATTATCAACGATGCACAATAATAGATCTGATTGCAAAGCATTTACTTCATATAAGAATAACAAAGTAAATAAAGAATTTACCAAGCCTTTTGCTACATTGAGGGCAGAAATGTTAAAGAATAAATAATTCCCAATTAAGCTATTGGGATGAATTGGAGAAAGATATGGCAGTTCAAAAAAGCCGCAGAACACCATCAACACGTGGTGCGCGACGCTCACATGACAAATTGAAAATTGAGGCATTGTCAATCGACCCAACATCTGGCGAGACGCATTTGCGTCATCATGTGACAGCCGATGGATTTTACCGCGGTGTTCAGGTTATCAAACAGCCTGAGATCAAAGAAGACGAAGAGTAGTTTATCGGCTTGACCGACAAACCAGCGGTTACAACTCCCGTGGAAAAAAATCTAACTTTATCTTTAGATGCTATGAGCGGCGATTTAGGCGCTGAAGTGGTGGTGTATGCTGCTCTTGCTACATTGGAAAAGCATACCAATGTAGAACTCAAGATTATTGGTGACCAAACTGAATTAGAAGATCTTGTTACAACAGTAATCGGGGATAACCCCCGAATTCAAATTGTACATGCGTCCGAGGTGGTTCACATGTTTGAGTCACCTACTGATGCTCTGAGAAAAAAGAAAGATTCTTCCATGAGAATTGCAATTAATCTTGTCAAGAACAATGTTGCTGACGCTTGCGTAAGCTCCGGTAACACTGGAGCATTAATGGCAACAGCTAAGTTTGTATTAAAGACATCACCTGGAATTGATCGCCCAGCAATAATTGCTGAACTTCCAGCTAAGGGTGGATCTATTCATATGTTAGACTTAGGAGCTAACACTCAGGCAAATGCTAACCAACTTTTTCAATACGCGATGATGGGGTCTATTGTAAGTTCAGATATTGGTGGTATTGAAAAACCAAGAATAGCTTTACTCAATATTGGTGAGGAAGATATAAAAGGAAATGATATTGTAAAAGAGGCTGCAACTTTACTTAAGGAGAGTACGCTAAATTATGTGGGTTTTATTGAAGGCAATGATTTATTCTCAGGTATGGCTGATGTTGTAGTCACAGATGGTTTCACAGGCAATGTCACATTAAAAACTATCGAAGGTGCGGTTGGCCTTGTGCATCATTTCTTGCGACGTGCTTTTACTCGCAATTGGTTTTCTAAGTTACAAGCAATCTTAGCAAGTAAAGTTTTAAAGAGTCTTGCCAAAGAAATAGATGCTCGTAATTATAATGGAGCAATTTTAGTTGGACTTAATGGTATTGTCATTAAAAGTCATGGTGGTGCAGATTCAATTGCTTTTCAACACGCAATAGACACTGCTATTGTTGAAGCTAAGAAGCAGCTTCCAGATCAAATAGGTAGCTTGCTTCAAGAAGAAGCACAATAAGTTATAAATCATGATGATAAAAAGCAAACTCATTTTTTTCTTTTTGATGACTATAAAATTTTGTCATGCGGCAGTTTTTGATTTACCTTCAAATGAACAAGATGTTATTGGATCCGTTTCTTCAGTTAAAGCCACTCATGAAGATACCTTAGTTGATATAGCTCGACGTCATGGATTGGGTTACCTAGATATTGTTCGAGCGAACCCTGACGTAAATCCTTGGTTACCTGGTGAGGGTGCAAAAATTATTTTACCAAATAAATTTATTTTGCCACCTGGCCCGCGTAAAGGTCTTGTGTTGAACCTCGCAGAATATCGTATGTATTATTACCCAGAAACCCTATCAGGTGAATCACCGAAAGTTCATACTTATCCAATAAGTATTGGCAAGATAAATTGGGAAACACCAACCGGTTTGGCAAAAGTAGTAGCCATGGCAAAAAATCCTGCTTGGTACCCCCCTCAATCAGTTCGTGATGAGCATGCCGCTGAAGGTGATTTCCTTCCTAGGGTTGTCCATCCAGGACCAGACAATCCACTTGGTACCAGAGTATTACGTCTCAATATGCCTGGCTATTTAATTCACGGTACAAATCGTCCAGCTGGAGTAGGTATGCGTGTTTCTCATGGATGTATAAGAATGTTTCCTGAGGATATTGAATTTTTATATGATCAAATAAATATTAAAACAGTTGTAAGAATTATAGATGTACCAATTAAGATAGGTTGGGATGGCGATAATATTGTTGCTGAAGCACATCAACCGCTTGAAAAGCCTCAAGCACATCAGACAGAAGAAGGTTATGCGTCAACGTTAAGTAGTGCAGATGAGTTAGTGAATAATGAAATAACTCATAAAGATCCAATGACATATATAACTGAGCAATTTGTTTCAGCAACAAAAAATCGCAGCGGCAAACTTGATTGGAAGATCATTGAAAATGTAACAAATCATCTAGATGGTATCCCTGTTATTGTTGGAAAAAGTTTATCTGAATTGAATGATTAAAAAAAATTAAATAAAAAAATGCCACGTCAAGCGTGGCATTTTTTAGGTGGTCTAAGTAATGAAAATTACTTAGACATAGACTTCTCGAACATACGCTCCATTCCTTCACGGGTTGCTTCTACTTCAGATATCGCCTGATTTGCAGTGCTTTGAGCAGAAGCAGCAGTTTGACTTGCTCTGTCTGCAGCAGCGCGAGCTGCTTCAGCTGCAGATGCTGCAGCAGAAGCATCTGCAGCGGCACGATCTACAGAAGCTTTAATTTCATCTAAGCCAGTTGATGCACAACCTGAAGCCATAGCAATGAGAAGAGCGAGCCCACTTGCTCTAAGTGCGGTCTTTTTCATTTGAAATATTCCTTAATTAGTTTAGATATCAACTTATGTATTATTTCTCAAAGTCTTTAATGCTGCAATCAAAATGGTAGTATTTACTGCAATATGCTTGGAAACTAGCACTTTAAGTGACTATATTTTCTTTGAATGCGCACAAATAAAGCTTTCTTGGTAAGAAAATTAATCAATAAATTATATTTAGCAATGATATAAGTTTCGTATTTTCGATTTAAACCGTTAGTTTTTTAAATTATTGATTTATATATTTTAATTCTTTAAATAAAAATCAAAATATATAACTCTTTTACTTTAAAGTAGGTTCTGATACTAAAAACATCAATATCTATCAAAAAAATATTGCGCATCTTTTTTTACTGTATATAATAACAGATACTGGTTATATATACAGGATAATACAATGCGTGAATTAACACCCAGACAAAAACAAATTCTTGAATTGATACAAGATTTTATATTTGAAACAGGCATGCCACCAACCCGTGCTGAAATTGCTAAACAGCTTGGTTTTAAATCTTCAAATGCAGCAGAGGAGCATTTGCGTGCATTGCAGCGTAAAGGTTTACTGGAACTAATTCCTGGTACATCTCGGGGCATTCAACTTCAAGATTTCTTGCATGACAAATTAGGTCTACCTTTGGTGGGGCGAGTCGCCGCGGGCAGTCCAATTCTTGCAGAAGAGCATATAGAAACTCACTACAGGATTGATCCAGAGCTATTTAATCCTAAACCGCATTATTTATTGCGTGTTGAAGGCATGAGTATGCAGGATGCAGGTATATTGGATGGAGACTTAGTCGCAGTTCATCGAACTCCTGAGGTGCGAAGTAGACAAATTATTGTTGCTCGAATTGATGATGAAGTGACTGTGAAACGATATAAACAGAATGGATTAGTTGTATCTTTGTTACCAGAAAATGATGATTTTGAGCCTATTATAATTAACCTTGAAGAGCAATCACTGGTGATTGAAGGTGTTGTTGTAGGTGTAATTCGAGATGGGCTTCAAATTCATTAAATTTATAAATTGTATAACTACATCTTTTTGTAGGCATTTAATAAATCTTTATTTCTTGTAGTTAAAGATTTAGCGAATCAAATTGTTAATTTCAAAGATAGGTAGCAGGATTGCTAGAACAATAGTTAGTACTATTCCACCCATTATTATAATAATTAGTGGTTGCAATATACCAAGCAAGGTAGCTATAAGACCATTAACCTCTCGTTCTTGGCCTATCGCAGCTCTTGAGAGCATTTCTTCTAACCTTCCTCCTGCTTCTCCGCTAGATATTAAATGAATCATCATGGGAGGAAATAGTTTACTAACATTTAAAGACTCACTAATAGACGCACCTTCACGAACTCGTGCCGCAACTTCATGTATAGCATTTCGCATCGCTAAGTTTTCTACTACTTCTGCAGAAATTTTTAGTGATTCTAAAATTGGCACACCGCTACCTGCAAGAATACTGAGAGTTCGAGTAAAGCGTGCAGTATTTATACCTTGTGTTAACTTACCTGCGATTGGTATTTTTAATAAGTATCGATGAAAAGTTGTTCGTGGCCCACTTATCTGCAAGAAGCGCCATAATCCATATGTACTTAATAAGATAGATATAACCAATATGGGCCAATAGTTGACTAGAAAATTACTTAAGCTAATCAGTCCAGCCGTAAGACCAGGTAGATTAGCTTGGGTGCTTTGAAATACCCCAACAATTTTTGGCACAACAGTAGCCAACATAAATGAAATTATTAGTACAGCCATTATGATTAATGAAGCAGGATATACCATAGCATTAGTAACATTTTGCTTAAGTTCTTGACGTGTTTCAGTGTAGTCTGCAAGTCGCTCTAAAACTAAGTCAAGATGACCAGACTGTTCTCCAGCTGCTACGGTTGCTCGATAAAGCTCTGGAAATGCTTGTGGAAAATCGCTAAGCCCATCTGCAAGCGAATAACCTTCCATTACTTTGGAACGAACACCTAGTAAGATACTTTTTGTACGTGAATTATCATTTTGTTGTGATACTGCTAGTAATGATTCTTCCAGCGGCATGCCTGACTGAGAAAGTGATGCAATTTGTCTTGTAATTAATGCAAGTTCTGCAGAAGACATACCTTTACGTAAGGAAAAGCTGCGCTGTCTATAAGCTTCTCTCTGCGCGGCTTCAGTTACACTTAGAGGTAAAAGTTTTTGATCTCTCAGTAATTGACGAATATGTTTTGGAGTGTCACCTTCAAGAAGACCTTTAACTTTCTTACCGGCCCGATCCATTGCTGTATATTCAAATGCACCCATGATAATTATCAATCTTCACGCGTTACTGAAAGAACCTCATCAAGCGTGGTCCGGCCCGTCATCACAAGGCGCCTTCCATCAGCTCGAATGCTCGCACTGCTTTTACGTGCATGACGTTCAAGATCTTGTTCACTAGCACCATCATGAATTATTTCACGCATTTGATCATCTAGTGAGAGTAGCTCATAAATACCTGTTCGCCCAATGAATCCACGATTACCTCCGTTACCCGCTTTATACAAAGTCGGAGCATTTTTGGGATTAACACCAAGGATCTCACATTCATAATCTGAGGCTACATATGGAATTTTTGTATCATCATCAAGTACTCGAACTAACCTTTGAGCAAGAATACCAATTAAACTTGAAGCGAGTAGATAAGGCGCAATACCCATATCGCGAAGTCGAGTTATGGCACCACTTGCCGTATTAGTATGCAAGGTGGAAAGTACAAGATGGCCAGTTAAACTTGCTTGCACCGCAATTTCAGCTGTTTCAAGATCACGAATTTCACCAACCATTACAACATCAGGATCTTGACGTAAGATAGCTCGAAGGCCACGAGCAAACGTCATCTCTACTTTGGTATTGACTTGAGTTTGACCAATTCCATCAATTAAATATTCAATCGGGTCTTCCACTGTCATGATATTGCGGCTGTCATCATTAATGCGTTCAAGTCCAGCATATAATGTTGTTGTTTTTCCTGATCCAGTTGGACCAGTAACAAGAATAATCCCATGTGGTTTGTGTATTAATTTATCAATTATTTGCATGGATTTATGATCCATACCTAGTGCTGCAAGATCCAGATGACCGGCTTGTTTGTCGAGTAATCGCAAAACAACTCTTTCCCCATGTCCTGAGGGCATAGTCGATACTCGAACATCAACCGCTCTACCAGCAATTCTTAGAGAAATTCTTCCATCTTGTGGTAATCTTTTTTCAGCAATATCTAGTTTGGACATAACTTTAATTCTGGAAACAACAAGCGGTGCTAAGTTACGACGCGTTTTTAGGACTTCTTTTAATACGCCATCTATACGAAATCTAATACCTAATCGATTCTCATAAGTCTCGATATGAACATCAGAAGCATGTTCGTTTATTGCTTCAGTAAGCACAGCATTTATAAAGCGAATTATCGGGGCATCATCATTATTCTCTAGTAAATCTGATGGTTCCAACTCCTCCGCAACTTTAGTTAAGTCAAAATCTTCTCCAAGACCATCAACCATTTGAGCAGCATTCTTGGACTCATATTCGTATGCTTCTCGTAACATAGTGTCAAATTCTTCAGAGGAAACGCGCGATAAACGTAAAGGTACACCAGCAAAACGCTGTATTTCAGAAAGGCTCAACGGTTTTGCATCACTACGGTAAACAGCCTCTCCTGATAAATGATTTACATGTGTAATTAAAACACCATGTCGTTTTGCAAAAGAGAATGGAAGTGATTGATAAACGGATTTATTTAAATCATTTTCTGCCACCATTATGATCTCTTTATTTAGTTACCTTTTCAATATTCTCTTGTCTCTGGACCTGTTCGTTGCTTAGAGGAGGAAGAATTGGACGAGTTTGACCTGGCATAAGTGATATATCGTTACCTTGATTACCTTTCTGGATTTCTCTAATAAAATTATATTTAGCATTAGTTTCAACAGCTGTTTGAGATGAATCCCTCAGGATTTCAGATCGAATAAAAATCATTAAATTTGTTTTGACTTTTTCCGTCTTTTTTGAACGAAATAAATTACCTAATAAAGGTATTGAACCAAGAACTGGAACTCTTTGATCGCTTTCCCTTAAAACATCTTCAAGCAGACCTCCCAATACAAGTATTTCACCATCATCAACAATAACCGTTGTTTCAATAATACGTTGATTGGTAATCAAATCGACAGCACCACCTGCCGACTGAGCAATACTTGAAATTTCTTGACTAATATCTAGCACTAGGGAGTTGCTTTCATTGATTTGGGGTGTGATAGATAGTTTCACACCTATCTGCTGACGATTGATTGTTTGAAAAGGATTAACAGAACCTCCAGATCCACCGGTATTTGTAAATGAGCCTGTAACAAATGGCACTTCTTGACCAACATTTAATGTCGCTTCTTCATTATCAGTAGTGACGATTGAAGGTGTTGAAATAATATTTGTGTCTGCTTCACCTTCAAGTGCACGCAAAATAGCTGCAAAACTAACGCTAGAATTAGAAATTCTACCAACACCAAGAGTAATACCTTCACCTATTAATCCCGAAGAAGGGCTGGAACCACTCCCAGCTGCCGCTCCAACTTGAACAACACCATTTAGAAAATCTGGAAAATTCGTAACTGCAATTGGTGCGTTAGATCCACTAGACTCAATAGCCCATGAAACACCAAGTTCGTTTTTTTGATCAGCTATCACCTCAACAATAATAGCTTCAACTAAAACTTGAGCTCTTCGGATATCGAGTTTATCTACTATTCTCATTAATGATCGCATCATCTTTGGGGGCGCATTCACTACAATTGCATTCGTCTGGGTATCAGCCCATATACTTATATTATCATTGGATGTTTGATTTGAGCCTTGTTCAGCTATAGTGGCAGCTTGAGTTGAAGCATGGGCTTGAAGTTTAGCTGATAGTTCCTCAGCGTCTGCGTAACGCAAGTAACGAACTTGAGTATCACCTCCGTTTTCAAGTGGAGTATCCAAATGAGTAATTAAAGTACGAAGTCGTAGTCGATCTGATAGAGCACCGCCAATTAAAACACTGTTTGTTCTAGCATCAGCAGCCAAACTCATTCCATTTGCCGCACTATCAGAAGATGATTGCGGAAAGGATGTCATGATTCTAACAATTTCTGATGCCGAAGCATTTGTTAGTTGAACAACTTCAATATCTTCACTACTAGCCATATCAATTCGTCTAATGATACTAGTAACTCTTTTCAAGTTTGCCACGCGGTCTGAAATAATAAGAGTATTTGATCCGGCGTGTGCCACTAAGTGACCATATTGTGGAATCAATGGGCGTAGAATAGGCACCAACTGCGTTGCATTCACATTTTCAACCTTAATTACTTGAGTTGCTAAACTATCAGCGCCTCGAATATTCTCAGTTCCATATTGGCTGGGAAATTGACGAGCTGTAGCATCAGGTAAAATCTTAATTAAATTTCCACTTTCAATTGCTATATAACCATGAACTTGAAGAATTGATAAAAATGCCTCATAGAAAGCATCTTTAGACATTGGCTCAGCTGATAGCAAATTAACGTTTCCTGTAACCCGTGGGTCTAAAATAAAATTCTTTCCTGTTGCTTCACTAACAGCCTCAACAACTATCCGAATATCAGCATCCTTCCAATTCAAAGTAATACCCGTTTCTTGTGCAGATGTAATTGCAACAAAATTTAATATTAAAATGAATATTATTAATCGTAGCTTTAAATGTTTAGATTTATTATTTTGTATCATCTTATCTATTTTTTATTTAGGTCGAGTTGATCAGTTTTAAGGGTTAATGATTCTGTTTGTCCATTTCTATCTATTTTAATTTCTACTAATTCCGTTGAATCTAAAGACTGAAATACTTGCATTGCCTGGCTAATATCGGAAAGAGACTTACCATCAATTTCTTTTATTATATCGCCAGGCTTAAACCCAAGTGATATAAATTTTTGTCTATCACGCCCTGGGTAAACGCGAAAACCAATTTGCTTACCATTAACACGATATGGCGCGGGACGTATAACATCCGTAAGCTTTGTAAGATTTTTGGTGACAGTGGATTGAATGCTTCTCTCATTACTAATACCTGCTCTGGAGATATTCCTACTTTTAAGTGTAGTCGAAAACAATTTATCTTTAAATTCACGTGGTAATTTAAGATTAGTGAGAGCACCATTTTCATTCAATATGACCCTATCAGAGTAAATACCATATAAGACTGCATTACTACCTACTGAGTCACCAATTGTATATACCTTTTGATTATTGCCGTTATTAGAGATTATAGCTATTGAGTAATTTGAAATGTCTGATGCGACGGTTCCATTAAGAACTAAGTTGACCAGCTTGGTATCCGCTAGATTATTGTTGGGTGCTACAAAACTTATGGGATTTGTATCTTTTTCATTAGAAACCCCGAAAAGATGAGTAATTGCAATTTGATTTATATCAAAAGAATTTTGAGTATTATTAGATGGTTGAGCCAAAAGTTCAGTTGTTTTAAAACTCATTTTAGAATTTTCATTAGGAATTAATGACCATATTAAATTTGAAAGTTGCCAAACAATAAGCAAGACAAGCAATAGGCTAATAATTGGCGGAAGTAGCCTATTGAGATTAACCAAGGCAGTACTTGAAGAATTTAAAAAATTAACTCTTGAAATCATAGTCAATGAAGCTATTAATGATATGAAAATAAATTTATAAGTTTAAATGTTAGATAATACGGGTTGAACTGTGAAACAAACAAGCAGATTATTGATATAATCATGAAAAAAAACATATACGATGCTTTCTTGGCTGATAAATTGACGGATTCAGAACATCATAATGGAGTTGATTTAGTTGCTGAGGAGACGAAAACCACCTTAAGGTACCCACCTTTGTACAATGTTGTCCTAATAAATGATGATTTTACTCCAATGGAGTTCGTTGTCGACATTCTTAGGTCTGTTTTTGGTATGGAACATAATCGTGCTACCCAAGTTATGTTAGAGGTTCACACTAAAGGAACAGGGCTCTGTGGTATTTTTAGCCATGAAATTGCTGAAACTAAAGTTGCACAAGTTATGACGATTGCAAAGCAACAGCAGCATCCTTTAATGTGCACTATGGAAGAGAAATAGTTAATGGTAATGAGACTTTAAGTATGTTGAGCAGTGAACTTGAATATTGTTTAAATAAGGCTTTCCAGAGAGCGGGAGATAGTAATCATGAATTCATGACAGTTGAACATCTCTTATTGGCTTTGCTGGACATTAAGGCTGTTAGTCAAGTTTTAAAGTCATGTAATTCTAATATTCCAGAATTACGTCAAAAGTTATTAGATTATATTGATGCTCAAGTACCCGTCTTACCAGAGAGTGATAGCACTGAAGTGCAACCAACTTTGGGTTTTCAGCGAGTTCTTCAGCGAGCAGTTTTTCATGTTCAATCAAGCGGGAAGAAAGAAGTTACTAGTAGCAATGTTTTGGTTGCTATTTTTTCAGAAAAGCAATCTCAAGCCGTATATATCTTAAACCTGCAAGATATTAAACGTTTGGATGTAATTAACTACATTTCACATGGAATGCCCACACCGACAGAGTCAGTTGATTCTGAAACTGATTCTCAACTAGACTACGAGGCAGAACTTGAATTGTCTGCACTCGATAAATATGCAACAAACTTAAATGAGTTAGCAAGCCAAGGTAAGATTGACCCCCTAATTGGACGCGACTTAGAGATTGAAAGAACAATTCAAATTCTTTGCCGTAGACGAAAAAACAACCCATTGTATGTTGGAGATGCTGGTGTCGGTAAGACTGCATTAGCAGAGGGGTTAGCTCGATTAATTGTTGAAGAAAGGGTCCCTGACATTTTATCAAATGCAATCATATTTTCGTTAGATATGGGAAATTTAATTGCGGGGACTAAGTATCGAGGTGACTTTGAGAAACGCTTGAAAAATATAATTTCTGATATCAATGAAAATCCTAATGCCATACTATTTATTGATGAGATTCATACGATTATTGGTGCTGGATCAGCTTCTGGCGGGGTCATGGATGTCAGTAATTTAATTAAACCAGTTCTTGCTAACGGCACAATAAAATGTATTGGTTCAACAACTTATGCAGAATATCGTGGTATTTTTGAAAAAGATCATGCATTAGCCCGCCGATTTCAGAAAATTGATGTTTTGGAGCCATCAATTGAAGAGACAATTGAGATTCTTAAGGGATTGAAAAGTCGGTTTGAGGAGCATCATGGCATTAAATATGATAATCCAGCTATTGCAGCAGCTGTTG
>NYWX01000060.1 GCA_002685275.1 Gammaproteobacteria bacterium | reverse complement strand
GTTTTTTAAGTGATTCATGATTCCAGATAGTTGAATATCTAAAATTAAAGCGCGCAGTTAGCTCTCCTGGCGTTACATTAGGTGCTCCAACACCGCTCTTTATATCAACTACTTGAAAACTTGTAGGTGGAAAATACTCATCACCTTGATCCCATTCAGTTTCATATAATTCTGATAAAATAGGCGCGAATCTTTTTATTGGATTATCAGAAAGTTGAGGGTAGGCGACATGACCTTGAATACCATTTACCGTTAGCATGCCGCTTAAGGATCCTCGACGACCAATTCGCATTAAGTCACCAATAGATTTATGACTTGATGGTTCACCAATAACACACCAGTCTATGGATTCACCGCGCTTTTTGAGTTCTTCCATTACTTTTAGAGTCCCATCTCTAGCACGACCTTCCTCGTCACTTGTAATAAGCATTGCGATGCTTCCGTCATGATCAGGATTTACTTCTAAGAAATTTTCAATTGCAGTAATCATACAGGCTAAACCGCTTTTCATATCCGCTGAGCCACGCCCATAAATACAGTTATTTTCAAGTGTTGGTTCAAATGGATCATTCTTCCATTGGTCAATATCGCCGGGGGGTACGACATCTGTATGACCTGCGAAACAAAAGACTGGACTTACTTTACCGCGCCTTGCCCAAAGGTTTGTTACATCTCCAAACTGAAGTGTTTCACACTCAAAGCCCATTAATTCGAGACGTTCAATCAATATTTTTTGACATCCAGCATCATCGGGTGTAACTGACTTAAGTTTTATAAGATCACAAAGTAATTTTATTTCAGGGCTTTTAAAAATTTCTAACATTTTTGTATGAACCGTTTATAAAGTATTAAATTAATAGATAAATTTAACATTCATTAGGATATAAATATCCTTGTTTTTTTAATCTAAATTCCTAAGAAGCTCATTAAGTCCAGTTTTCGATTTCGTTTTTGCATCCACTTTTTTTACAATGACTGCACAGTACAATGAATATTCTCCATCCTTGGAAGGTAGGTTTCCTGAAACTACGACTGATCCTGCAGGTACACGGCCATAAGTGATTTCCTTAGTTTCTCTGTCATATATTCTTGTGCTTTGACCAATATAAACACCCATGGAAACAACTGAACCTTCCTCAATGATTACTCCCTCTACAATTTCAGAGCGAGCTCCTATAAAACAATTGTCCTCAATAATTGTTGGTCCAGCTTGAACAGGCTCTAATACACCACCGATTCCAACACCGCCTGATAAATGGACGTTTTTACCGATTTGCGCGCAACTTCCAACAGTTGCCCATGTGTCAACCATTGTACCCTCATCAATATAGGCGCCTATATTCGTGTAGCTAGGCATCAAAACAACATTTGAGGCGACATATGCCCCTTGCCTTACAATTGCATCCGGCACAACTCTAACACCATCTTTTAAAAATAATTCCTCTGTATAATTTGCATATTTCATTGGAACTTTGTCATAAAAGCGACTGTAATTTCCTTCAATAATTTTATTGTCACTCAAAGTAAAGCTAAGCAGAACCGCCTTTTTTAGCCATTGATTAACATGCCAGTTAGCGCCTTTTTTTTCAGCTACACGTAATTTACCGGAATCGAGAAGAGAGATGGCTTTTTTTACAGCTTCTCTGACTTTATTTTTATCTTCAATGCCGTCAGATTTTGCCTCAAAGGCATCTTCTATAACTCTTTCTATGTCATGCATTTCATTTCATCCAATTTTTTGTTATTGATCTAATTTTTTTAGTATAGCTTCTGCAAGCTCATTCTGCGCTATTTGAGTTAATGAACTACCATGTAAATCACTGATATAAAAAACATCCTCAGCTCTTTCTCCAATGGTCATAATTTTTGCAGAGGTTATATTAATGCCTTTTTCTATAAATACAGTTCCTATGCTACTGAGTAGGCCAGGTCTATCTGATGCTACAAGTTGAAGGACAGTCTGATCATTTAAAGTAGTTGTGTCGAAATTTACCTTAGTTGGTGTGTTAAACATCTTCGCTTGACGAGTAATACTGCGAGTAACTTTCAGAGTTTCTTTATCCTTAGATGAAAGGACCTGTTTTAAAGAAGATACAATTTTATTAATCCTAAAATTATCGATCTCCATATTTTCATCAGATTCCATAAAAACATAAGTATCAATACTTTTATCGTTAGCTAATGGAACAATTCTAGCATCCATTATAGTCATTCCTAATTCATCCAGTGAAGCAGAAACAGTAGCAAAAGTTTGGTTTTTTTGATTAGTTATTAATACAGCTTCAATTCCGTCACCTGTTCGACGCTGACGTACATCAACTAAACCAACTGGATTTTGGTAATTAGAATTCGCCAACCAACTTGTATGCCAAGCAATTTCGGAGCTTCTATATCTAAGAAAATAGTTATCATCAAATAATTTCCATATGAGTTGAATATTTGGTTCCTCTACTTTAGCTTTAACTAAATATGATTTTGCTTTTTCCTTTTTTTCAAGGATAAGCTGTTCTCCATCTAGTGGATTTTCAAGTCCACGAATAAAAGCACGTTTAGTTAGTTCATAAAGGTCCCTAAATAATTGAGCCTTCCAGGAATTCCAGAGTCTTGGGTTGGTAGAGCATATATCGGCTATAGTTAGGACATATAAATAATCAAGCCGTGTTTGATCACCTATTACTTCAGCGAAATCGTTAATAATAATAGGATCACCAAGATCTCTAGTTTGTGCAGTTGTGGAAAAAATTAAATGTTTTTTAACAAGCCATGCTACAAGCCTGGCTTCAGGTTTCCCAATTCCATGTTCTAAACAAAATACTTCTGCATCAACAGCACCTAATTTTGAATGGTTTCCACCGCGCCCTTTGGCAATGTCATGAAAAAGCCCCGCTAAAAAGACCAGTTCAGGCTTTTCAAGTGACTGCATTACCTCACTACAATGTGGAAATTCATGATTATATTTTTTTAAAGAAAAACGTTTCAGATGACTTACAACAAAGAGTGTATGTTCATCCACAGTATATGCATGAAATAGATCATACTGCATACGCCCAACAATATTTCCAAAGGCAGGTATGTAACGCCCTAGAACACCGTATCGATTCATACGACGAAGTACATCTGAAACTTCATTTGATGTACATAGGATGCCAATAAACAAATTATGATTCTTTGGGCAGCGTCGAAATTTGTCATCTATTAAATATAAATGACGCTTAACTGATCCTATTGTAAAAGCGCTAACTCCTTGTAAATCGGGATTGCTTTGCAGTAATTGAAAAAGCTCCAATAATGCAGATGGATCTTGTTGAAATGTTTCTTCGCTAATGGTTTGAAGAAAACCATTTTTAACTTGGAACCTATCATTCAAAGGTTTAGCTTTTTTATCAGGATTCATTAAAATCGCTTCTTCAAACTGTTGTAATAACATTTCATTAAGGCGGCTTAGTTCCATAACAGTACGATAATAATTCTGCATTAGTTGCTCGACAGCCAAAGTATTTTCCTTATCTTCATAACCAAGAATTTCTGCTAATTTAATCTGATAATTAAATAATAGTCGGTCCTCTCTTCGGCCAGTAACCATGTGCAATGCAAAGCGTACACGCCAGAGAAATTCTTCCCCTTCTTTAAGACGTAATAATTGTCCTTTTGTTAAAAAATTATGATCAACCAATTCAGCCAAGGTTGATGCTCCAAAGTGGCGTTTAGCTACCCATCCAATCAATTGGATGTCACGAAGACCACCAGGGCTGCTTTTAATGTTAGGCTCTAAATTGTTAGCAGTATCATGATGAATACGATGCCTGCAAATCTGTTCTTTTTGTTTTTCTTTAAAAAAAATAGAAGAGGGCCACATTCCTTTTGAGTTAATGATTTTCTGCATCTCAGAAAATAAACTTTCAGGGCCAATCAATAATCGTGACTCCATAAGTGTTGTCGCAATAGTTAGGTCTGTTCGCGCTTCCTGCATACACTCATCTAAATTACGAACACTATGACCAATTTCTAATCCGACATCCCATAGCGAAGTTAGAAATTTTGATAGAGATTCTTTAGTTTCATTAGATATGATTGGCGGGGTTAGAATCATTATGTCTATATCTGAACCAGGATGTAATTCGCCACGCCCATAGCCACCTACTGCAACTAATGCAGCTTTGGGTTCATTTACATAAAGAATCCATAGGTCACATAATAGTTTATCGATTAAATTTGAGTGCGCGTGAACCAAATTTATTACAGATTCACCTGTAAGGAATTTTTTTTCTAAAACTTTTTTCTCGCCGGCTAAAATCTCACGAGCTTCATTATTAATCATTGTTTAAGTTTCAGCTGCCATTAGGAAATATTGCTTAGTGTAAGAACTTCATAACCATCTTTGGTTATTAAGCAGGTATGTTCCCATTGAGCTGATAAACTATGATCTTTTGTTACAACAGTCCAGCCGTCAGGTAATAACCTTACACTAGCCTTTCCTGCATTTACCATCGGCTCAATTGTCAGGATCATTCCCTCTTGAAGTTGAAGGCCAGTGCCATGCTTACCATAATGCAAAACCTGGGGGTCTTCATGAAACAGCTGACCAATGCCATGCCCGCAATATTCACGCACAACAGAAAATCTGTTTTTTTCTACATTTTTCTGAATTGCTGCTCCAATATTTCCAAGGTATTTGCCTGGCCCTAGCTCTTCAATAGCCAGCCACATACTCTCAAATGTTACTTCTGATAATCGTTTAGCTTGAATACTAGGTTTTCCTACAAAAAACATACGGCTGGTATCACCATGAAAGCCGTCTTTAATAATAGTTATATCAATATTTAATGAATCTCCATTTTTAAGTATTTTATTACTTGGGATGCCATGACAAACAACGTGATTGACTGAGGTGCAAATAGATTTCGGGAAACCTCTGTAATTAAGTGGTGCCGGTATAGCATTTTGAATTTGAGTTATATATTCATGGCAAATCTTATCGAGCTCATAAGTGCTAATACCAGGTTTTACGTACTCTTCAATCATATCAAGTACTTCAGCCGCAAGCTTTCCAGCAAGACGCATTTTTTCTTGTTCTTCAATTGTTTTAATAATTACTGTCATTTTTCAATATTTTTTATTGTTGGATACTCTGCTCTATGGTATAAAGCGCGCCCCTTAGTAGCAAATTGTTGTTTATTTAAGGGACAAAAATTCTCACGTACATCGACACATTTCAATGGGTGCCTTAACTAAATAAAGGGTTTTGAAATGGGGTATACGGAGGTTTAACCCGGAGAAACTGATATGGCAGATATTACTATGCGCCAAATGCTCGAGGCTGGCGTGCACTTTGGTCATCAAACTCGTTTTTGGAATCCAAAAATGTCACCTTACATTTTTGGTGAACGCAATAAAATTCACATAATTAATCTGGAATTGAGCCTGCCGCTTGCGCGGGAAGCTTGCGCATTTGTTAAGGGCACAGTTGCGGACGGAGGAAAAGTACTTTTTGTAGGAACAAAACGAGCCGCTCGAGAAGCAATGCAAACTCATGCTAACCGCTGTGAGATGCCTTTCGTTTGTCAACGTTGGTTGGGAGGTATGCTTACTAATTATAAGACAATCAGACAATCTGTAAAAAGATTGAAAACACTCGAACAAATGTCTGAAGACGTTACTTTTGAGGGCCTCACAAAAAAAGAAGTTCTAAATTTAACGCGCGAACAGGAAAAACTTGAGAGTAGTTTGGGTGGAATTAAAGATATGAAGACAATTCCCGATCTACTTTTTGTTGTTGACGTTGATCATGAGGACATCGCTCTTCGAGAGGCTAAAAAATTGGGTATTCCTGTTGTTGCAATTGTTGATACCAATTGCTCACCAGAAGGCGTAGATTATGTTATCCCTGGAAATGATGATGCCACACGCGCAATTAATCTTTATGCAAGCACTATTGCCGATGCAGTTCTTGAGGGTAAGGCTTCGCTTCCTGAAGTCACACTTGGTGATGATGATTTTGTTGAGCTTGATGAGGAAGGTAAAATTAGAAAGACTCAAACTAAGAAAAAGCAAATTTCAAAGAAAAAGCCTACTAAGAAAGTTACTGTAAAATCAGTATCTAAAAAATCTATTGTTTTAGATGACAAATTGGATTCAGCTGACAACGTTTCATTAAAAAATGAAACAGCAAAACCTTCAGAAGAAATTGTCGCTGAATCAGAGAAAGAAGTTAAATCTAAGCCTGAGTCTGAAACCACAAAAAAAGTAGCTAAAAAAACAACTAAAAAGATATCAAAGAAAACTACTAAGAAGGTAGCTAAAAAAACAACTAAAAAGATATCAAAGAAAACTACTAAGAAGGTAGCTAAAAAAACAACAAAAAAGATATCAAAGAAAACCGAGTCTGATATTGCAAACAAGACTGACGAAAAGAAAGAGGATTAGGTTAAATGTCTATTACAGCATCTATGGTTAAGGAGCTCAGAGAAAGAACTGGCGCTGGCATGATGGAATGCAAAAAAGCACTTATTGAAGTTGAAGGAGATCTTGATGCTGCTTCAGAAGTGTTGCGATCTGCTGGAATTGCTAAAGCTGATAAAAAAGCAAACCGCGTTGCGGCAGACGGTCGAGTTGTTATTCAAATTAATGGAGATAAGGCGGTTATTATTGAAATTAATTCTGAAACTGATTTTGTCGCAAAAGATGAAAATTTCATAGGTTTTGCTGATGCAGTTGCGTTAGCTTCTCTTGATTCTGAAGTTACAGACGTAGAATTGCTCTCAGATGTAAGTTTGGAAAATTCTACTATCGAAGCTGCTCGTACTGAGCTTATACAAAAGGTTGGAGAAAATATAACAATTCGACGCTCAACATTAGTAAAAAATGATGGAATCATAGGAACTTATACTCATGGAGCACGAATCGGAGCTATTGTTGTACTCGATGGTGGCAATGCTAATTTAGCACGAGACATTGCTATGCATGTTGCTGCAATGAAGCCAGTTTGTATTGATGAGTTTGCTGTTCCTGAGGAAATGCTCAAAACTGAGAAACGTATTTTTATTGAACAGGCTGCAGAATCTGGTAAGCCACCTGAAATTGTTGAAAAGATGATTGAAGGGCGAGTTAAAAAATTCTTCAAAGAAATTACCTTGATAGGTCAGACTTTTATTAAAGATGATAAAAAGACTATTGACCAGTTGCTAAAAGATTGTAATGCAAAAGTTATTTCGTTTACACGATATGAAGTTGGCGAAGGCATTGAGAAAAAAGTAGAAAATTTTGCTGATGAAGTTATGAAGCAGATCGAAGATGTGAAGTCCTAAATTTGTAAACAATATCAAAATTTAAGATGTGTTTTCTAAATGCCTATGATTAAAGTGAATCTGCTAACCTCTTAATAAGCTTTCATTTAATGTATTCTAGTCATAGAATCAGACATAAAATTAAGGAAATTTCATGAGTGACAAACCAGTTCAGTATAAACGCGTATTACTGAAGTTAAGTGGTGAAGCTTTAATGGGGGATCTTAATTATGGCATTGAGCCTAAAGTCATCCAGAGAATAGCAAATGAGATTGCTATCGTAAGAGATTCCGGAGTTGAAATCGCGATAGTTATTGGCGGTGGAAATATATTTCGTGGCTCAGGTTTGGCGCGCGCTGGTATGGATAGAGTAACTGGTGATCACATGGGCATGCTAGCGACTGTTATGAATGCTTTGGCTATACAGGATGCATTAGAGTCTATAAATGTATACGCAAGGGTAATGTCCGCCTTAAAAATAAATGCAATTTGTGAGGATTATATTAGGCGACGTGCTGTAAGGCATCTTGAAAAAGGTCGAGTGGTAATTTTAGCAGCAGGTATTGGTAATCCATTTTTTACAACTGATACTGCAGCAAGTCTTCGAGCCATAGAAATTGGTGCAGACGCATTACTTAAGGCAACTAAAGTAGATGGAGTTTATGATACTGATCCAATAAATAATCCAAACGCAAAAAAATTTGATACGGTATCATATGATCAAGTGTTGACTGACAAGCTATCTGTTATGGATGCTACAGCTATAGTGATGTGTCGCGATAATAATTTACCTTTACGTATTTTTAATCTTACGCATCCAAACGCCTTAGTTAAGGCAATGTCTGGTGATAAGATTGGAACAGTTGTTACTGCATGAGTGTCATACAAAAGCATTAAAAGAAGGCTTTAAATCATGTTAGATGAAATTAAAAAAGATTTAGCAAGTCGAATGATCAAGAGTGTGGCTTCATTAAAGCAGGAATTAACTAAGATTCGAACTGGACGCGCTCATACTAGTTTATTGGATCATATTACCGTTGAATATTATGGAAGTCAGGTACCGCTAACCCAAGTATCAAATGTTGGGATAGAGGACTCCCGTACACTAATTATCACTCCTTGGGAAAAAGATATGATTCAGCCTATTGAGAAAGCAATCATGTCGTCAGATATCGGATTAAATCCATTGACTGCTGGAACTGTTATCCGAGTACCACTGCCAGCATTAACAGAAGAGCGTCGTAAAGATTTAATTCGTGTTGTTCGCAGTGAAGCAGAGGGTGGTCGTATAGCCATTCGAAATATTAGACGTGATGCTATAAATGATATAAAGGAATTATTAAAAGAAAAATTGATAGGAAAAGATGAATTGCATCGGGCCGAGCTTGAGGTGCAGGAGATTACAAATAATTATGTGGGTCAAATTGACGCAACATTAGCCGCAAAAGAATCTGAATTAATGGAGATATGAGGTACAAGCACCTTATTAAATGTGATTTAGCCGTGTCAAATACACTTTCAAAGCCATCCAAAATAAATTTTCCAAAACACGTTGCGATTATTATGGATGGTAACGGACGTTGGGCTAGAGATAAAAATAAGCCAAGATATTCAGGGCATCAAGTGGGATTAAAAGCTGTTCGAGAAACAGTTGAAATTGCAGTCAAATATGGTATTGAAAATTTAACTTTATTCGCTTTTAGTAGTGAGAATTGGGCTCGACCTGAAGAAGAAGTAAATTCCTTAATGAAGCTTTTTATTGAAGCACTCAGGAAAGAAATAAAAGAGTTGCATCTTAGTAATGTGAACCTTAGATTTATAGGAAATATAAACGCACTTAATTCTATTCTGAGAAAAAAAATAACTGAAGCTGAACAATGCACAAAAAATAATACGGGCCTTAAATTGACTATTGCAATGGCTTATGGAGGTCGCTGGGATATCATTGAGGCAACAAAATCCTTAATACGAAAAGTGCAAGAAGGTGAATTACAAATTAATGATATTAATGACAAAATATTTTCTGTTGAGCTTCAAACATTTGGAATTCCCTGCCCAGATCTTCTTATAAGAACTGGAGGTGAACGTAGAATTAGTAATTTTTTATTATGGGATTTAGCTTATTCAGAACTCTGGTTTACAGACACCCTTTGGCCAGAATTTAATCAATCAATTTTAGATGAAGCACTAATGTATTTTGCAAGTAAGCAGCGTCGCTTTGGATATACCGGCGAACAAGTAAAGGCTACTATATGCTAAAGACGCGTATTTTTACCGCAGCGATCTCATTGATAATTTTGTTAACTGCTATTTTTATAGTGCCTGCCCCAGTTACAAAAAATTTATTTTCTTTAGTGATATTAATTGGGGCTTGGGAATGGTCGGGTTTTTTAAATTATAACTCAAAAGGTATTAGATATAGCTTTGTTACATTAATACTATTATTAATCTTATTTGTTGATTATTTTTTACTTGATTATTCAAATCACATTTTTCAAATAGCCTGCATTTGGTGGTTCATCGCATTTATTTGGCTATTTCTTTTCCCGACATCTATTTCTAAAGCATTTCGTATAATTTGTGGTGTTCTCGTTTTATTGCCACTTCATCTGGCATTGATTGAGCTATATAATTTATCTGCACAAATACTGTTACTTGCTTTGGCCATCATTTGGGCTGCAGATATGGGTGCTTACTTTGTAGGTAAACAATTTGGTCGCGTTAAATTAGCTCCAAAGATTAGTCCAAAGAAAACTTGGGAGGGTGTCTTCGGGGGCCTAACCATGGTTACATTGATTGCATTGACATGGACATATCTTGCAGAACTTAATATTTTAGTTAGCTTGCCATTTTGTTTTGCAATAGGAGTTCTATCTGTGGTGGGTGATTTGACTGTAAGTATGTTTAAACGTGATTCAGGCATGAAAGATAGTGGTAAGTTATTTCCTGGCCATGGAGGTATCCTTGATCGCATTGATAGTATAGCCGCAGCAGCTCCATGCTTTAGTCTTGGAATAACTCAGTTAGGATTGTTGTGAAAATCTTTCAAATTAAAATTAAAATGCATTTAATAAATTTAAATTTTTTTTGTAATGAAAATATTTCTTTAATATTTCATGGAAATAGTGATTTATGAGCAGCTTCTTGACAAGTTTTCTTGCGTTTATGTTACTTATCAGTGTTCTTGTAGCTGTTCATGAGTATGGGCATTACATAGTTGGCCGTTGGATGGGTATGAAAGTATTACGTTTTTCTATTGGATTTGGCAAACCGATCTGGATAAGAAAGGGTGGTAAAGATGAAACTGAGTATTGCTTTTCTTTGATTCCACTTGGTGGTTATGTAAAATTTTTGGATAGCCGTGAGGGAGCCATAGAATCCAATGATCATGGCCGAGCTTTTGATCAGCGACCGATTCCTGCTCGTATTGCAGTTTTATTGGCTGGACCTATCTTTAATTTTATTTTCGCTATTCTTGCTTATTGGATATTGATGATAGGAGGTATTACGACTGTTATACCCGCGGTGGGGATTGTTGAAAATAATTCTTATGCGGATCGAGCTGGATTGGAGTTTGGCGATAAGATTATCAGCGTAGGAGATATTGAAGTAGCTGAATGGGAGGGAGCTTTAGCTGCTATTTTAAGTGAAATGGTCGAAGATGGTAGGATACCATTGACTCTTATGGATTATGAGGGAATTCAACGTGGAGTAACATTAAATGTTGGTAGTGATAAAACTCTTCTAACAGAGCCTGGTGCATTATTCCAGGGACTTGGTTTTAAACCATGGCAACCGCCAGCAATTATTGCTGATTTTCCACAAGATGGACCTGCAAATAACAGCGGATTAATGATTGGAGATCAGATAATCTCTATTGCAGATAAATCAATAATTTCTTTTGAAGACTTAAGGTTTGCAGTGCAGTCTCTTGCAAATGAAGAGGTAATTATTGAGTATATTCGTGATGGCCAATTAGGATCTGTTAATGTCAAAATTGGAGAGCGAAAGATAGGAAGTGAAATTCAAGGTTATTTGGGCGTAAGTTGGAGCAACAATAGTGGTGAAGGTTTTTACAAAAAAATTCCCTACACTCCAATGGAATCATTGATATCTGCAGTAAATCGCGCTTGGTCTTCAACGACATTTACAGTTAATATGTTAAGCCGGATGTTGATTGGTGATGTTTCTGTAAAGAATATTAGTGGACCCATTAAGATTGCACAAATCGCAGGTGAGTCTGTAGAAAGAGGATGGCGTTATTTTGTAAGCATTATGGCCGTCATTAGCATTAGTTTAGGGGTACTTAACTTAATTCCAATTCCCATCTTAGATGGTGGTCAAATTGTATATCATGTAATTGAAGGTCTTAAAGGAAGCCCAATGACTGAAAAAGCACAGATCTTTGGGCAACAAATAGGTATATTTTTAGTTCTTATATTAATGAGTTTTGCTTTTTATAACGATATTTCAGGAATATTTAGTTAAATTAATTGTTAATCGGTTTAATTGGAAAACTATTAAGATGAAAAAAACTTTGCTTGTCATTTTTATTTTAATACCGCTTTTTTCTTCAGCGGCTGATAGTTTTGTAGTTAAAGACATGCGAGTAGAAGGCTTGCAACGTATTTCTGAAGGCACAGTATTTAATTACTTGCCTATAAATGTAGGAGATTCAATTGATAGCGTAAGGATTGGCGAGGCGATTCGATCAATTTATGATCAAGATCTGTTCGATGATATTGAGTTCAGGCGAGAGGGTGATACTCTAATCATAAAAGTAAAAGAACGTCCATCTATTGAGAGTTTTGATATAGAAGGAAACAAGGATATTAAAACTGAAGATTTAACGGAAGCACTGCGCGAGGTTGGCCTCGTAGTAGGTCGAACATTTGACCGTTCAGTCCTTGAAAATGTTGATATGTTTCTTCGTGATAAATATTATGATGGTGGAAAATACGGCGTCAAAATTGATACGGCAGTAACAGACCAGCCAAATAATACCGTTAAAATTAAAATTGATGTAAAGGAGGGCCAGCGCTCAACACTGAGGCAAGTTAATATTGTTGGCAACAAGTCTTTTAATGAGAGAGATATTCGCGCTGACTTTGAGTTGAATACAGGTAACTGGCTATCTTGGTTTCGACAGGATGATCGTTATTCAAAAGAAGCATTAGAGGGTGACCTAGAGGTGCTGAGATCTTTTTATATGGATCGGGGTTATGCTGATTTACGTATTAATTCCACCCAGGTTACTATTTCACCAGATAAAGAAGACATTTTTGTAACAATAAATATTGATGAAGGTGAGATTTACAAAATTTCCGATATTAATGTAGTAGGCGAAATGGTTGTACCTGAATCATATCTTCGTGCTCAAATTCTTGTGCAGCCCCAATCAATTTTTAATCAAGCTTTACTGACTGGTTCCGCAGAACTTATGGGGTTTTTATTAGGAACTACTGGATATGCAAATGCAGAAGTTGAGCCAGTACCTGAATTAGATCATGAAACCAAAGAAGCTAAGATTACATTTTATGTAGATCCCAAAAGTCGTGTCTATGTTCGCAATATAAATTTTAATGGAGTTACACAGGTAGAAGATGAGGTTTTACGTCGTGAAGTACGTCAGATGGAAGGTGCTTATCTATCAAATTCTGAAATGGATCGTACAAAAGTCTTATTAGAACGCTTGGCTTTCATTGAACCTGGGGTTGAGTATACGACATTACCAGTTCCTGGAAGCCCTGATTTAGTCGATGTTGATTTTGATCTTGAGTATCGAATGCCAGGTCAATTCTCTTTTGGAGTTGGTTATTCAGGTAGACAAAAATTAATGTTGAATGGCGGTATTTCGCATGCAAATTTTCTTGGGTCAGGGGATCGAGTATCCTTACAGTTAAACTCTAGTGCTTATCAAAAACTATATAGCTTTTCGTATACAGATCCATACAAATCAATGGATGGAGTATCAAGGACTTTCACTCTAAACCACAGAGATGTTGCACAATTCTTTTCTGCATACTCTGATTATTCAACTACAAGTTCTGGTTTTGGTGTTAACTATGGTATTCCAATCACAGATTATCAGAGATTATCATTTGGCCTAAGTTATAATAGTGCTACGATGACTGCTACAGCTAATAGCACGACCCAAGCAAAAGAGTGGGTAGCTAATAATGGGGATCAATTTACGGGTGACATATTTGGCCAGCTTAGGTTTACAGGCTCAAAGTTTGATACATTTGAAATAGAACTTAGCTGGCAATTTGATAGCCGAAACCGCTCATTATTTCCCACACGAGGAACCCGCCAACAATTATTTTTAACTACCGCAATACCTGGAAGTACTGTGGAATATATACAAGCCAATTATAAATTCACCAAATATATACCTATTTATCGAAATTGGATAATTAGATTAAACGCAGATACGGGCATAAATTATGCAATGGGAGATACCACTGCAACACCGCCATATATGCAATTTTATGCTGGTGGACCTGAATCAGTAAGGGGCTTCAAAGAGCATTGGATGGGCCCAAGAGATAGCCGTGGTCGACCATATGGTGGTAATGTACTGATAGCCGGGCAAGCAGAGCTCATAGTTCCCTTACCTGAAAAATTTTCGAGCCAAGCTCGTGCTAGTATATTTTATGATTTTGGTAATGTATTCAATACTGGAGAAGTTTCATTTACAGATAAACTTGGCTCTCCCATAGAATACAAACCATCTTTAAAGGGTCTAAAGAGATCTGTTGGTATAGCTGTACAATGGCTGGCACCTATGGGTTTATTTCGATTTAACTACGCATACCCGCTTAATTCATTTAACGGTAGCGATAGATATTATGGAGATTATCTGGAAAAATTCCAATTCTCCGTCGGGCAAGCATTTTAAGGGAATGGGGTATATGACATTAATGAATAAGCAGTTTATAAAAATTACGCTAAGTATTGCTCTAGTCTTTTTAGTCGCACTACCAGCTTTATCGCAGGAAATGAAAATCGGTGTAGTTAATCTGCAAGCAATAGCAGAGCGTTCACCACAGACCAAAGCTGTAATGGAAGCTTTAAGGGAAGAATTTGCACCAAGGGATCGTGAAATCCTTGCAACACAGCAAGAGATAACAGATCTTCAAGCAAAGGCTCAAAAAGATTTAGCTGTTATGAGTGAGGCAGAACGTCGAAATGCAGAAAAAGAATTGCGAGATTTAGGTCGTGATTTTGAACGTTTACGTACTGAATATCAGGAAGATATCAATCTAAGACAAAACGAGGAATTTGGGACATTACAACGATCTCTTTTAAAAGAAATTCAAGACTATGCAGAAGCGCAGGGTTTTGATCTAGTTCTTGGTGATGGGGCATTATATGTCAGTTCTGCAGTTGATATTACAGAAGATGTCTTAAATGCAGTTACAGCAAATTATGAAGCATCACAATAAACAGATTTTAGAAATTTAGCATGTCTTTCAGGCTTGGGGAACTTGCAGTAAAAATAGGCTGCGAGCTAGTTGGAGATCCGGATATTGTTGTTAATTGTGTTGCTTCCATTACAGATGCGACATCAGAATCAATAACTTTTCTCTCCAATAAATCCCTCAAAGGATACTTATCCTCGACAAAAGCAGCTGCCGTTATACTTCACCCTGAATTTGTTGATATATGCCCCGTATCTTCATTAGTTACTGAAAATCCATATGCAGTTTATGCTCGTATAGCTGCACTGATTTGTCCTGAAAAATCATTTAAGGCAGGAATTCATGAAACTACAGTTATTGCTACCTCTGCTGTAATTGAATCTAGCGCCCATATTGCAGCAAATGTGGTGATTGGAGAAAAGTCAATAATTGGAAAAAATGTTTATATTGGGCCGGGTTCAATTATAGGCTCTGATTGTATTATTGGAAATGATTGTCGTTTGGTTGCAAATGTCAATATAGTAAAGCGTGTGAAAATTGGTGAACGCGGAATATTCCACCCAGGTCTTGTAATTGGTGCAGATGGTTTTGGAAATGCCTATACGCCCGAAGGTTGGATTAAAGTGCCGCAGTTAGGCGGTGTAATAATAGGCGACGATGTAGAAATAGGATCTAACACAACAATAGATTGCGGCACTCTTGGTAATACAATAATTAGTAATGGTGTGCGTATCGATAATTTATGTATGATTGCACACAATGTTCACATAGGTGATCATACTGCGATGGCATCATCTACTGCGATCGCAGGAAGTGTAAAAATTGGTAAACATTGCATATTTGGGGGCCGTTCAGGAGCAGTTGGCCATATAAATATTTGCGATAATGTAACAGTACTTTCAAGCTCAGTTTTGACAAAAGATATTACGAAGCCTGGTACTTACTCAGGAACCTTTCCAGCAGAGTTAGCAAGTACTTGGTCAAAAAAAGTCGCAAGATTTCGACGTTTAAACAAATTCTTTGAAAAAATTAAGAATAAAGAAAAATGATTCATTCTACAGCCATAATTTCTGATTCAGCTAAGTTAGCAGATAATGTTGAGATTGGACCCTATACAATAATTGGTGATAATGTTGATATAGGTAGTGGCACAACAATTGAAAGTCATGTTGTTATCAAAGGCCGGACTAAGATTGGCAAAGATAATCATATTTTTCAATTTGCTTCCATTGGCGATAATCCACAAGATAAGAAATATAAAGACGAGCCTACAAAGTTAACTATTGGTGATCGAAATACGATACGAGAATATTGCACAATTAATCGAGGTACTATCGAAGATGGCGGCAATACATTTGTAGGAAACGACAATTGGATAATGGCTTATTGTCATATTGCACATGATTGTGTGGTTGGAAATCAAATCATTATGGCTAATGGCGCAACTCTAGCAGGCCATGTGCATGTAGGAGATTGGGCAATATGCGGAGGAAATTCAGGTATCCATCAGTTTTGCAAAATTGGTGAGCATGCTTTTTTGGGAATGTATTCTGTCATAAACCAAGACGTACCTGCTTATACACTCGTTTCTGGACAACCAGCAAGCCCTAAAGGCATTAATAGCGAGGGGCTTAAGCGGAGAGGTTTCTCTCAGGATCAAATACGTAATATTAAAGAGGCATACCGCCTGGTTTATCGAAAAGGCCTTAAATTATCTGAAGCTTTAAAGCAAATTGAATCGGTTTTAAATGAAAAAAAAGAGTTAACTCCTTTTTTCGATTCCCTTCTTTCTTCTGAACGCGGAATCATACGATAGTAAGCTATGAAGATTGGATTTGTTGCTGGCGAACCTTCTGGTGATCTTTTGGGCGCAGGATTAATCTGTGCTTTAAAAGAACGCTATCCCAATGCAATTTTCGAGGGAATTGCAGGACCTCATATGCAGGAAGCAGGATGCCAACAACTAGAATCATCTGAATCGTTAAGTGTGTTTGGGATAATTGAGCTTTTCGTTCATTTGCCGCGCTTGCTGAGACTGCAAAGTTTTTTGATAAAAAGATGGTCTAAATCACCGCCAGATGTTTTTATTGGAATTGACTCACCTGATTTTAATTTACGCCTTGAAAAAAAATTACGCGCCAGTGGTATTAAAGTTATACATTATGTAAGTCCATCTATTTGGGCTTGGCGTTCATCAAGAATTAAAACTATTAAAGCTGCTGTGGATAAAGTTTTATGTATATTACCTTTTGAAGTGTCTATATATAAGAAGTACGGTATTGATGCAGTATTTGTTGGACATCCAAGAGCTGATAGCGTTCCATTGAATCAAGATATAAGGATTAGCAGAAGATTACTTGGCATCAATAGTGAAGAGGTCATTGCAATCTTACCTGGAAGCCGAATCAGTGAAATTTTATTCTTAGGGGACATCTTTGTTAATACTGCTAAAATTATTTTGGACGAACGTAAGAATGTGCAATTTATCATTCCTATAGCGACACCTGCGCTACGCAAAAAGATAGAGCTTCAAGTTTCATTGGCGGGACTAACTAATAATTTTCTTTTAATTGACGGTAATTCTGAACATGTAATGATTTCTGCTGATGTTGTTTTATTAGCATCTGGGACTGCTGCCTTGGAATCAGCATTACTTCAAAAACCAACTGTTGCAGCATACAAAGTTAATAAGATTTCATATTTAATTTTCAAGCTCTTAAAATTAGCTAAATTATCTAAGTTTACATTACCAAATTTACTCACTGAAACTCCATTGGTGCCTGAATTTATTCAAAATGAAGCTCAACCTGCTCTTATAGCTGAAGCAGTAATTGAGTTATTAAAAAGCCCAAGTCAAAGGCAGCTTATTAGTAAAGAATTTTCTAAACTGAAAGCTGAACTTGCCTTAAATACAAATCAATGCGCTGCTGATGCGGTAACTTCACTTATCAAATAAAATACTAGGAATGTATCAATCAGATTTATTAAATAGATATGAGTTCATAGCTGGTGTTGATGAAGCTGGTCGTGGCTCACTAGCAGGCCCAGTAGTTGCTTCCGCAGTTCTTTTGGATCTAGATGATCCCATAGAAGGATTATCTGATTCAAAAAAATTATCAGAGAAGATTAGGTGTGAGCTTGAAGTTGAGATTAAAAAAAAATCTCTTGCTTGGTCTGTAGCTTGGGCTAGCTCAAAGGAAATTGATAATATTAATATTTTGCAAGCGACAATGCTTGCAATGAGGCGTGCAATTATTGAACTAAGTGTGAAACCAGATAAAATTCTAGTTGATGGTAATTGCCTTCCTAATTTTAATTTCGAAGGAAATCTAATACCAGGAGAGACAATAATTGGAGGTGATAATAAAATTTTATCTATTAGCGCTGCATCAATTATTGCTAAAACAACCCGTGATAAAATAATGTATGAAATTGATAAAAGATTTCCAATTTATGAATTTGCTAAACACAAAGGTTATGGCACAAAAATTCATTTTTCTAAATTACATGAATTTGGCCCTTGCTGTGAGCATCGACAAACTTTTTCACCTATGAAAGAGCTAAATAAATGAGTGTAAATTTTGTACACCTTCATCTTCATACTGAATATTCAATAGTTGACAGTACTGTACGTATCCCAGAATTAATTGATCGCTGTGTTAAAGGCAAGATGCCAGCAATTGGAATGACCGATCAAAATAATTTATTTGGACTCGTAAAATTCTATCGTAAGTCAATAAAGGCAGGCATAAAACCTATAATTGGTCTTGATCTTCGAATAACTAATTATGATGATGAGGCGCAACCTTTTACTTTGTTGCTCTTGGTGAAAAATAATGATGGTTATAAAAACTTATCTAAGTTAGTAACACGTTGCTATATAGAAGGACAGGTTAATGGTTTACCTATGGCAAAACGTGAATGGCTTAATAAAAAGTCCTGCTCAGGACTTATTGCATTATCTGGTGCTCGTGAAGGAGATATTGGACGTGCGATGATCGCTGATAACGACAATCTTGTAAATCAATACATCGATTATTGGCAAGAAGTTTTTGGTGATAATTTGTATCTAGAAATAGTTCGTACAGGCCGTAAAGATGAAGAAGAAATTATTAAACAAAGTATTAAATTTGCTAAAGATAGAGATCTTGCGGTTGTGGCAACTAATGATGTGCGATTTTTAGAACCTGATGGATTTAATGCACATGAAGCGCGTGTATGTATTCATGAAGGACAGAGTTTGAGTGATGTAAATAGGCCACGTAATTACAGTGATAAACAATACTTACGAAGTCCAGAAGAAATGATGGATTTATTTAGTGATATTCCTTCAGCTTTAGAGAATACAATTGAGATTGCTCGTCGTTGTTCACTTAATTTAAATTTTGATGATACTGTATTACCTGCTTTTCCCGTTCCCCCCGGAGAATCAGAGGCTGCATTTCTAAAATCTGAGGCAGCTAGCGGTCTTAAATTAGCCTTAGAGAAAAAAGCTGAACATGAAATCATTACTTTAAGCGAAAGAGAGAAAATTTTTGCTCCTTATTATAGTAGGTTAAAAGTTGAGCTCGGTGTTATTCAATCAATGGGATTTCCCGGATACTTTTTAATTGTTGCAGATTTTATTCGCTGGGCTCGAAAAAATAATATTCCTGTTGGACCAGGCCGTGGTTCTGGTGCTGGCTCTCTTGTTGCTTGGGTTCTTGGAATTACAGATTTAGATCCTTTAGAGCACAATTTATTATTTGAGAGGTTTTTAAATCCTGAACGTGTTTCCATGCCAGATTTTGATATTGATTTTTGTATGGATGGGCGAGACAGAGTAATAGAATATGTTGCAGAACAATACGGCCGCGAAAAAGTTTCTCAAATAATAACTTTTGGAACTATGGCAGCGAAAGCTGTAATTCGTGATACGGGCCGCATACTTGAGCAGCCATATAATTTTGTTGACCGAATCGCTAAATTAGTTCCTTTTGAAATAGGCATAACGCTTGAAAAAGCTCTTAAAGATTCTCAAGAACTGGCTAAATTGTATAAAGATGATGAGGAAGTTGCAGCAATCATTGACTTGGCAAAACCACTTGAAGGCCTGGTACGAAATGCAGGTAAGCATGCAGGTGGAGTTGTAATTTCACCTGGCGCATTAACAGATTTTGCCCCACTCTATTGTGAACAAGGTGGCATGAATGTAGTTACACAATTAGATAAGGATGATGTTGAGGCTGTAGGTCTTATTAAGTTTGATTTTTTGGGTTTAAAAACACTAACGATTATCGATAGGGCAGTCCAAATAGCAAATGAAAATAATATCGGATTAGATCTATCAATACAAAAAATTCCTGACAATGACTCTAAGACATTTGAGCTGCTAAGAACCACTAAAACAGCAGCTGTTTTTCAGCTTGAATCAAGAGGTATGTGTGATCTCATAAAACGTATGAAGCCAAATCAATTTGATGATTTGGTCGCCCTAGTAGCATTATTTCGTCCAGGTCCGTTACAGTCAGGCATGGTAGATGATTTTATAATGCGTAAGCATGCTACCAATAAGGCTAATATAGATTATTTACACCCAAAATTAAAATCCGTTTTAGAGGAAACTTATGGCGTAATACTTTATCAGGAACAGGTAATGGAAATTGCGCAAGTTTTAGCGGGATACACTCTTGGAAGCGCTGATTTATTACGTCGTGCTATGGGTAAAAAGGATTCAAAAGAGATGTCCCAACAGCGAGAAATTTTCACGAAAGGTGCAATAAATCGAGGTGTAACAGAAAAAACTGCCACCCGAATATTTGATTTAATGGAAAAATTTTCTGGGTATGGTTTTAATAAATCTCATTCTGCAGCATACGCTGTTTTGTCATACCAAACTGCGTATCTGAAAACTCACTATCCAAGTGCATTTATGGCGGCTGCTATGAGCTCTGATCTTGATAATACTGATCGTTTATTGACGCTTAAGGATGATTGTCGTCAAATTAGATTAAAAGTGTTGTCACCAAATATAAATACCTCTGAATATCATTTTAGTGTATTTGATGATAATACTATTCTATATGGCTTAGGAGCGATAAAAGGCGTTGGTCGTGGTGTGGTAAAAATATTGATAAAAGAGCGCAAGGAAAATGGTTCCTATAAAAATCTTCTTGAGTTTTGCAAGAGGGCTGGCCCAGAAAAAATAAATAGACGTGCACTTGAAGCTATGATTAAGTCAGGTGCAATGGACGTTTTTGGCGATTCCCGTCGTTCTTTGATGCATCAAATATCAGAGGTAATGAAAAGCGCTGATCAAGAGGCTAAAGCTGCTGCTGCAGGTCAAAACGATATGTTTGGCGTAACAGATATCAAGATTGAAAACAAAATTTACAATAATGCTAATCTTTCAGAGTGGCAAGATCGTGAGTTGTTATATTATGAAAAAGAAGCGCTTGGCCTCTATTTAACTGCCCATCCTTTTGACGCAGTTCGTCGAGATGTAAAGCATTTTTCTGATGGTAGAATAATAGATATAATCTCGGAGTCTCCTCCACAGAAAGATAAAGGTGAGCGTAAGTATAATCATATTAGACGGGAAGCCACTGCATCTGGATTAGTTGTTGATATCCGTAAACGCGGCAATCGAGTGAGTATTATTTTAGATGATGATACCGCACGAATGGAAGTAAGTTTATTCAGCGAAGCATATGATGAATTTCGTGATCTTTTAGTGAAAGATGAAATGATAATTGTAACAGGTGGATTACGTTATGATGAATTCATTGGTAGTTGGACTATTAATGCAAAAAAGATTATGCAAGTTGATTCAGTCATTGAGTCAAAAGCAAAAAGTCTAATTTTAAGTATTAAATCAAACAATAAATGTAAAGATACTCTCAATAAACTTCATGATGCGTTAGTTCCTTTTAGAGATGGTCAATGCGAAGTTTTAGTCCATTACATTGGTGATAAAGCTACAGCTAAGTTATCTCTGGGTGCGCAATGGACTGTAAAACCTAGTCGTGAATTACTTGATAAGTTGACTGAATTACTTGGGAATAATAATGTTCGTATTTCTTATATACTTGATCGAGACTTAAACTAATAAAGGAGTGACATTAGGTCACTAATACTTATGGATTCAAGATTTCTAGATTTTGAACAGCCTATTGCTGAACTTGAAGCAAAGATAGATGAGTTGCGTTATGTTGGTGATGATTCTGAAGTCAATATCAATGAAGAGGTTGCTCGCCTCAGAGAAAAAAGTGATGCTTTAACAAAAAATATTTTTTCTAGGTTATCACCATGGCAGATTGCCCGCATAGCCAGACATGAATCGCGCCCTTATTCCAAGAATTATATTAATTTATTATTGTCTGATTTCCAGGAGTTACACGGTGATCGTATGTTTGCTGATGATCCAGCGATTGTTGGTGGTGTTGGTTTAATTGGCAGTTATTCAGTAATGTTTATTGGGCATCAAAAAGGGCGAGATACTAAAGAAAGAGTTCGCAGGAATTACGGTATGCCAAAGCCTGAAGGTTACCGTAAAGCTCAGAGACTCATGCGATTGGCTGAGAAATTTTCTATGCCAGTAGTGACATTCATAGATACACCAGGAGCATATCCAGGCGTTGGAGCTGAAGAGCGCGGCCAAAGTGAGGCAATTGCAAAGTGCCTTTATATAATGTCCGAGCTTAAAACACCGATAATTAGTGTTGTAATTGGCGAGGGTGGATCAGGGGGTGCTTTAGCAATAGGTGTGGGTGATAGATTATTAATGCTGCAATATAGTGTTTATTCTGTAATTTCACCTGAAGGCTGCGCTTCGATTCTATGGAAGAATGCCGAAAAAGCTGAAAAAGCAGCAGAGGCTTTGAATTTAACTGCAGATAAACTTGATGGATTTGGTCTTGTAGATGAAATATTGCCTGAACCTTTAGGCGGAGCGCATCGTAACCCAGAAGAAATGGCGAAAGTTATTCAGAATGCGCTTCTCAGTAATCTTGATGAACTGACGAAGCTACCAATCAATCAATTACTCGATATGCGTCAGCAAAAATTGGCTTCTTTTGGTCAGTACAAAGAAACGTGAGTTTTTCTTCAGCGGTCCTTGCGAAGCATTTAATAAATCTAGAATCTATTGCTAGTAAACCAGCCCGTTATATTATTGCTTTTAGCGGAGGCCTTGATTCTATGGTTTTACTCCATGCCCTTAAAAACCACGTCTTCGAGCATAAAAATAAAATTCCTATTTTTGCGGTTCATATAAATCATGGCTTGCAAGCGGAATCTTTAAATTGGGTAAATAAATGTGAAAAGATGGCTACATCGCTGGGCATTTTATTTAAATCTATAAATATTCAAATTAATTTGAATTCTGGCAATGGGTTAGAAGCTGCAGCTCGCGATGCACGCTATTCTGCATTAGATCTGGAACTCGGAAATGGTGATTGGTTGATAACTGCCCATCATCGAGAGGATCAAGCTGAGACATTATTGCTTAATTTAATTCGTGGAAGCGGCCCTACTGGGATTGCAGGTATTTCACAAATTCGGAGATTTGGTAAAGGCTGGCTAGCTAGACCAATAATAAATATAAAAAAAAATGACTTAGTACTTTATGCGAAAGAAAATGCATTAGATTGGATTGAGGACCCTTCAAACATGGATCAACACTTCGATCGTAACTTTCTTCGCCATCAGATACTAACCCGATTAGAATTACGATGGCCTAATATTTCTGGTCGCTTAGAACGAAGCTCGTTGCTTGCGGGTGAAGCATCACAACTTCTTTCTGAGCTTGCTGAGATTGATTTTAGAGAATTAGGAGCAGATGCTACCAAAATACCTATTAATAAATTATTAAACCTCTCAATCGCTCGGCAACGAAATGTAATCCGATATGCTCTTCGAAATGAAGGATTATCAATGCCATCCAGAATGCAATTAAATCAAATTTTGAATGAAGCTGTTTTTGCGCGAAAAGATGCGCAACCCCTGGTTAGGTGGAAAGGAGTAATTATTCGTCGTTATAGAAATTTTCTTTATTTAATGCCAGAAAAACAAATTATAGATTTAAAGCCTCTAATTGTATCTAATAATGAGCTCTTATTAGGCCCTGGAATGGGACAGCTCAATTTTGAAAAAAGTGATAAAATTGGTTTATCAAAGGAGTTATTTGAGAAAGGATTAGTAGTTAGATTTAGATCTGGAGGTGAAAAAATTTATCTATATAATCAATCATATAAGAGAAAACTTAAGAAATTACTTCAAGAAAAGGGTATTGTTCCTTGGATGCGAAATCAGTTACCTCTCGTTTACTCTGGAGAAAATCTTGTCGCAGTTGGCGATCTTTGGTTAGCTAAAGATGCTACTTCTTGTCCTGGCATAAAAGTACGCTGGATTGATCGTCCTGCATTGCATTAGTGAGTTACGCCTGTTAACGTTTAACACCGTCTACAATCTAAAGACGGCGATGATCTTGAAAGGGTTGATAAAAGCTGCATTTGTTGATTAGTTGCTTTAACTCAACCCTTTTTTATTTTTTGCTTTCTGCGATTGCATTTTTGTTAACTAGTGCAAAAACAACAACGGATTAACATATGACATCGTATGTATTTATTACTGGCGGCGTAGTCTCTTCTCTAGGCAAGGGAATCACCTCAGCTTGTCTTGGTGCGATATTGGAAGCGCGCGGGCTTACAATAAGTATGATTAAACTTGATCCATATATAAATGTTGATCCTGGTACAATGAGTCCCTTTCAGCACGGGGAAGTTTTTGTAACTCATGACGGAACTGAGACTGATCTTGATTTGGGTCATTACGAAAGATTTGTTCGAACTGCAAAAAGTGGTCGTCACAGCAATTATACTACTGGCAGAATTTATGAGAGCGTAATCGCAAAAGAACGTCGTGGTGAATATCTTGGTGCAACTGTTCAGGTAATTCCACACATAACGGATGAGATTAAAGAATGTATCGAGAAAGGCTCAGGAAACGCAGATATTTGTCTTGTCGAAATTGGCGGCACAGTAGGTGATATAGAATCTTTACCTTTTATGGAAGCCATTCGCCAAATGGGGGTAATGCTTGGCCAAGATCGTGTCGTTTATCTTCATTTAACTCTTGTGCCTTTTATTCCAACCTCTTCTGAGATAAAGACCAAACCTACCCAACACTCCGTTAAAGAACTTAGATCAATTGGTATTCAACCAGATATTTTAGTATGTAGGTCTGAGAGGCCACTACCTAATGCAGAGCGTCAAAAGATTGCGTTGTTTACAAACGTTCAGGAAAAAGCAGTGATTTCTCTATCAGATGCTGATGATCTATATAAGATTCCAGCAATGATTCATGATCAAGGCTTAGATGAAATAGTTACTAGTCATTTAAAATTAGATTTACCGAAAGCTAATTTGTGTGAGTGGGACGCAATTGTTGAAGCTAAACAAAATCCAACAGCAAAAGTAAATATAGCAATGGTTGGAAAGTATATGAATCTAAAAGATTCTTATATTTCATTGGTGGAAGCATTACAACATGCTGGTATTCATACTCGAACCAATGTGACAATACATTACATAGAATCAAAAAAGATTGAAGACCAAGGCTTAGATTGCTTAAGAAACATGGATGGTATTTTAGTGCCCGGCGGTTTTGGCGATAGAGGTATAGAGGGTAAAATTCTAGCAGTCCAATATGCACGTGAAAACAATATTCCATATCTTGGTATCTGTCTTGGTATGCAAGTTGCAGTAATAGAGATAGCTCGAAATTTAGCAGGCCTTAAAAATGCTATGAGTACTGAATTTAACAAAAAAACTCCGCATCCCGTTGTCGCACTCATTGCTGAGTGGCAAGATAGAATGGGAGAGCTTGAAGAGCGCGATGAACAATCTAATTTGGGAGGCACTATGCGTCTCGGCGCACAAGGTGTAATTTTACAAAAGAAATCACTTGCAGCAATAAGTTATGGTTACAACAAGATCGAAGAACGCCATAGACATCGTTATGAGGTCAATAATAATTATAGAGAAAAGCTCTCTGAAGCAGGAATGGTATTTTCGGGCCTTTCTGTTGATAATTTAGTAGAAATGATTGAATTACCTGATCATCCCTTTTTTCTTGCTAGTCAATTTCATCCTGAATTTACTTCAAATCCGCGTGATGGCCATCCACTCTTTACAAGCTTCATGATTGCTGTCAGAAATAATAAAAATGATGAAAAATCTAAAGTGGAAAAAATATGAAGATTTGTGGATTCGAAGTTGGTAATGATAAGCCTTTTTTTTTAATTGCTGGTAACTGCGTCATTGAAAGCGAGCAAATGACTTTAGATACCGCAGGCACTTTGAAAGAAATCTGCAGTGAACTTAATATACCTCTAATCTATAAATCATCTTTCGATAAAGCTAATAGAAGCTCCCACTCTGGGTTCAGGGGTCCCGGTTTAGAAGAGGGACTTCGAATCTTGGGTGAGGTAAAGAAGCAATTGCAATTACCAATATTAACTGATGTTCATGAGGACACACCAATGAATGAAGTTGCAGAAGTTGTAAACGTCCTACAAACACCAGCATTTCTTTGTCGTCAAACAAGTTTTATTCTTCGCACTGCCATGACAGGCTTACCTATAAATATTAAGAAAGGGCAGTATTTATCACCTTGGGAAATGCAGAATGTTGTTGATAAAGCAAAGTCAACTGGCAATGAAAATATTATGGTTTGTGAGCGTGGATTCAGCTTTGGTTATAACAATTTAATATCTGATATGCGAAGCCTAGGTATTATGAGAGGTAGTGGCGCACCAGTGGTATTTGACGCAACACATTCAGTTCAACAACCAGGTGCTCTGGGATTGTCTTCAGGAGGTCAGCGTGAGTTTATTCCTATTTTAGCTCGAGCAGCAGCAGCAGCAGGAGTTGCTGGATTTTTTATTGAGACTCATATTGATCCCGATAAAGCATTAAGTGATGGACCAAATGCTTGGCCACTTCAAAAGATTAAAAGACTTCTTCAAGATTTAATTTGTATAGACAGTGTAGTCAAAAAGAATGGTTTTCTTGAGGCAGATTATGGACTTGGTGTCCCGAAATAATTACTCATTAAGGAGTTTACAATGATTAGTATTAGTGAGGTGCGCGGTCGAGAAATCTTAGATTCTCGGGGTAATCCGACAGTTGAAGCAGACATCTTATTAACTGATGGAAGTTTTGGACGCGCCGCTGTTCCTTCAGGCGCCTCTACAGGATCTCGTGAAGCCGTAGAATTACGCGATGGTGATGAGTCACGATATCTTGGTAAAGGAGTTAAGCAGGCAGTCTCTAATGTAAACAGTTGCCTCAGAGATGCTTTATTGAATAGCAATTTTGAAGATCAACGTGCTGTAGATAATTGCATGATTACTTTAGATGGAACTGATAATAAAGGCCGACTCGGTGCAAATTCATTATTAGCAGTTTCTTTAGCAGTTGCTAGAGCTGAGGCAACATCTAAGAATCTTGCGTTGTACCAACACTTAGGTAATAGCACATTGATGCCGCTTCCAATGATGAATATTATTAACGGCGGTGCTCATGCAGATAATAGCGTTGATATCCAAGAGTTTATGGTGCTTCCAGTTGGAGCTAGTTCATTTGCTGAAGCTCTTAGATACGGAGCGGAAATTTTTCATAGCTTAAAGAGTGTCTTGAAAAGCCAAGGAATGAATACGGCAGTGGGTGATGAGGGTGGTTTTGCACCAAATTTACCTTCAAATCGTGCTGCTTTAGAC
>NYWX01000059.1 GCA_002685275.1 Gammaproteobacteria bacterium | reverse complement strand
TTCTGCCTGCACAGGTAGTCTCTACCGAATGATTGGCGACACTCATCAAGGCGTTTTCTAGTAGTTCCTGAACCCCTAGGCCAGTCTTTTGTTTTTGCCATCCATTATACGATGTTCCATCGTATTCAATACCAAATGCAACGCGCATTTTTTAACCTTAAAATATTCATTTAATCTGTAATATTATTTAATAAGCCCTTTGCTTCTCGCTTCTGTAGCTCATTACCTTCATCTAAAACTTCTTCCAAAATTTTGAGTGCTTTAACTAGATCCCCCATATCTACATATGCGCGGGCTAAATCAAGTTTTGTACCTACAATTGAAATTGCATTATTATTTGATAAATGACTCTCTGCAATCTTTGGTTTAGCTATATCAGCTACTTCTGCATGAGATGCTGGATTCTTTTCAGCTGAATATTCAATACTAGAGTTACTTCTCATAAACCAACTAACACCAAAAAGAACAACTACAATAGATATTACAATTATCCAAATGGGAATTAATTCAGGTGTTTCATAAGATTCTTTTTCAATGCTGTTTGCATTTAAACTAATTTCACCCGTAGATGGCAAATCATCATTAATAATTATATTAATTACCGGATCTAATTTATTTTCTTTCTTGAGATTAACCTCTTCAAAATTTTTAGTTGGTATCTCTTTAATCTCAAGATCTGAATCATTAGCTTCCTCTTTTAATATGGAAAACTCATGGTCATTTATAGTTTGATCGGGTAAATTAGAATCTTCAGATATAATATTTAAAATTTTATTTTGCTGCTTTAGCTTATACTCTGAATTCATCGATGCAATTGAATCTTTTGTCATCTCCTGCTCTTTAAATGATTCTGTTGTTAGAGCATCTTGTTGCAATTCAAATGCAAGATTGTTGCTGAAACTAATGGCCCATCTAGCATGTTGTCGTTGAATCTCATCAAAGGCAAAATCAATATTAATTTGAAATACTTCATCTGCAAATGGGATGTGCAAAGTAGAATTTTTCTTAAGTATATTTACATTACCCTTAAAAGCATCTGGATTTTCATTAAAAATCGCCAACATCATCTGACTCATTGTTACTTTTAAATCCAGACGTAGGTTGGATGCAATACTCCATAAAGTATCGCCCTGATTAACTACTACATTATTACCAGAGCTTTTGGCTTCATAAAGAAAATTATCTTGATCTAATTTAGGTTCAGTCGATAGTGTTTGTTGAGCTGAAACATTGATGCTCAAGAGAATAAAATTTATAAATAAGAGAGAAGTAAGACGCTGCAACATAATTAATTTTTTCCTTACAAAAAAAATACCTATCAACTATTCTTTTGAATCAGCACTAAGTTACTGAAGTGGAATTCAAAGGTATTCTTTTGCTAAAATTTCAGCAATTTGTACGCTATTTAAAGCTGCCCCCTTACGAATATTATCCGCTACTACCCAGAGGTTTAAGCCAGTTGGATGAGAAATATCTTCTCTTATGCGACCAACGAACACTTGATCATTACCAGAGCTTTCCGTAACTGCAGTAGGATACTCACCTACACTTGTGCCATCTAAAACTTTTACGCCTGGAGAGTTAATTAATAAATCAGTGGCCGCTTCTGAAGATATTTTATCAATGGTTTCAATGTGAATAGCTTCAGAATGTCCAAAAAAAACTGGGATTCTTACTGCGGTCGGGTTCACAAGAACTGAATTATCTCCAAGAATCTTATGAGTTTCCCAAACCATCTTCATTTCCTCTTTGGTATAACGATTTTCGAGAAACACATCAATTTGAGGGATTGCATTAAATGCAATTTGCTTAACATCTCCTTTAACTTCTACTGGACGGCCATTAAGTAAGTTACTAGTTTGACGAACTAACTCATCAAGTGCACTTTTACCGGCTCCAGATACGGCCTGGTAAGTACATACATTAATTCTTTTAATACCAACTGCATCGTAGATAGGCTTTAATGCCACCAACATTTGAATTGTTGAACAATTTGGATTAGCTATAATTCCTTGATTTGAATAATCGGCAATTGCATGTGAGTTTACTTCTGGAACAACCAACGGAATTTCATTCTCATAACGAAAATGTGATGTATTATCAATAACTACACATCCAGCATCTGCAGCTTTTGGCGCAAACTCTTTAGATATTGAACCACCGGCAGAAAATAAGCCAATTTGAACTTTAGAAAAATCAAATTTCGAAAGATCCTCAACTGTAATTTTTGCTGATCCAAAGTTAACTTGGTTACCGGCAGATCGCGCGCTTGCGAGGGCATAAATATTACCAATTGGAAATTTACGTTGATTAAGGATTTCGAGTATCGACTCTCCAACGACTCCTGTCGCTCCAACAACTGCCACATCAAAAGATTTTGACATTAATTTATATTCCCATTCTTTCTGTTTTAACATCTGCGTTTTGGGCTCGATTACGCAAATAATGATCCAAAATCACAAGTGCTACCATTGCTTCAGCGATAGGTGTTGCTCGTAAACCAACACAAGGGTCATGACGACCCTTAGTGACAATTTGAGTATTTTTACCATCTTTATCTATTGTCTTTCCTGGAACAGAAACACTAGATGTCGGCTTGAGTGCAAGACTAACAAGTAAGTCCTGGCCAGATGATATTCCACCAAGAGTTCCGCCAGCATCATTTTTACTAAACCCATCTTCAGACATCTCATCTCTATGCTCACTACCTCGTTGCATAATAGAAGAAAATCCTGCACCGATTTCAACGCCTTTAACGGCATTAATACTCATTAGACCGTGGGCTATATCAGCTTCAAGTTTATCAAATACTGGTTCGCCTAGACCCACAGGCATATTTTTCACTAAAACACTAATTTTAGCTCCAATTGAATCACCTTGATCCCTAAGTTCAGTCATAAATTCATCAAGTCTATTTATCATATTAGGGTCTGCACAAAAAAATGCATTATTGTCCACAATAGATAAATCATTTGCACTTATTTCAATTGGGCCAAGCTGAGATAGATATCCACAAACCTCAATATCTAAACGATCTCTAAGATATTTTTTTGCGATTGCTCCAGCAGCAACACGCATCGTTGTCTCTCGGGCTGATGATCGTCCGCCTCCTCTGTAATCACGAATGCCATATTTTTGCTGATATGTATAATCGGCATGACCAGGTCTAAATTTATCTTTTATATCTCCATAATCTCTAGAGCGCTGATCCTTGTTTTCAATGAGTAAACCTATAGGTGTACCTGTAGTCTTGTTATCAAAAATACCCGATAAGATTTTTACTTGATCTGGTTCATCTCTTTGAGTTGTATGCTTATTACGGCCTGGTCTTCGCCGATCTAAATCAAATTGAATATCTGCTGCGGATAATTCAATACCGGGCGGGCAGCCATCGACTATACAACCAAGGGCCTTACCATGACTTTCGCCAAAGGTTGTTACTGTAAAAATTCGACCAAAACTATTTCCAGACACTACTCTAAACCTTGTAAATCATGTTGATGTAATAAAAAAACACCTGCCCCGCCTTCTGAAAATTCAACCCAAATAAAAGGTAAAGTAGGATACGCATCCTCTAAAGCTTGTTGACTATTTCCAACTTCACAAATAAGTATTCCATTATCCGTTAAAAATCGCGAGGCATTATGCAAAATCTTATGAACAGAATTCAATCCATCATTACCTGCCTTTAAGCCTAATTGTGGCTCATGATGATATTCATTAGGCATTGTAGCAATATCATCTTGATTGACATAGGGAGGATTGCTTACAATCAGGTCATACTTACACTCTTCAATATTAAGAAAGAAATCAGATTTTATGAGCTCAATGCGCTCTGTTAGATTATGCCGCTCAATATTGATACTTGCTACTTCTAGTGCCCCTGGTGATATATCAACCGCATGAACTTTTGCTTCAGGAAATGCATGAGCCATTGCAATAGCTATACACCCGCTTCCTGTCCCAAGGTCGATAATTCTATAGACATTACTGGCTCTTACCCAAGGTAAAAATTTTCCTTTAATTAATTCTGCGAGCGGGCTTCTTGGCACCAATACTCGCTCATCAACATAGAACTCATGGCCTGCAAAGAATGCCTGATGAAGCAGGTAAGCTAATGGAACGCGTTCATTTATTCTCTTGTTTGCAATAGTCAAAATACTTAAAACATCGCTATCATTGACCTTTTCTGAAAAAACCATTGGAATATCATCATATGAAAGTTTAAGCATAGAAAATACTAGCCACATTGCTTCATCATGCGCATTATCCGTACCATGACCAAAAAAAAGATTAGATCTTTCAAAATTTTTATTAATTTTATGTACAAGATTCTTTACATTCATAATTAAATAGTAATTTACCATGCTCTGAGGCTATACGCCTGGATAATTAACGGTAAAATAATATTTTATTGAACAATGCATTACTTATAATATGAGCATCAAAAAAAAATATTTTGTGGTTTTTCTTGTGGTTATAATGGCTGGTAGTTTTTTTTCATACAAAAAAACACATCAAAGGCCAGATTTAAGATCAGCTTATGTCCTTCAACAACCTATTGAATTGCCAGATTTTTCCCTCATAAATCAGGAGGAAAAACCCGTCAATAAAGATACTTTTATGGGGCAATGGGATTTAGTTTTTTTTGGTTTCACAAACTGTCCAGATATATGCCCTACAACTATGCAAACTCTTAACCAAGCTAAACAAGAACTTAAAAAATCTAATTTTAAACAGATCCCGCGTATAGTTTTGGTAAGCGTTGATCCAGAACGAGATTCGCCAGCTATGCTTGGAAAATACATAGATTATTTTGGAGAAGGAAATATAGCTGTAACTGGGAATACTGATGAACTCATTAAATTAACTAAAGCATTAGGTATATATTTTGAGAAAGCCATAACAAGCAGTAAAAATTATGCTGTAAATCATTCTGCAGCTGTTTTGCTAATTAACCCAGCTGCAGAATTTTCAGCGCTTTTTAGTGCTCCACACAAAATTGAAAATTATATTAATGACCTACAACAAATTTTAGGAGGAGCAAATGAAATTAGAGATAAATAAATTTTTTTTACTTTTTTTCAGCTTTTTCCTTTTATCATGTGAAAGTTCTGACAACCCTCCACTAATGGTAACTGATATTACTATTACTCAGCCGCTACCAGGAAAATCGATAAGCGCTGGGTATGTTACATTTATTAATAATACAAACCTCTTAATTGAGCTGACTCAAGTTATTAGTCCTGACTTTGAATCGATTGAAATCCATGAGTCAATTTTAGATGAGGGAATTGCAAAAATGCAGCGTGTCAATTCGCTTCAAATAGAAGCGAATTCTAAATTAAAGCTTGATCATGGTGGGAAGCACCTAATGTTAAAAAATAAGAAAAATAAAAATAGAGTTATTTCTTTACATTTTTATAGCAAAGAAAAGCTTTTACTTAGCTTAAAAACGCAGCTCACTTCGAGGTCTAAATAATGCTTTCCAATATTTTTGTCTTGTTACAATATTTGATACCGAAACATTTAATAACAAAAACTCTGTACTTGGTAGCTAGAATTTCTCACAAAAAAACTAAAAATTTAATTATCTCAAAATTTATTACTTTTTATAAAATTGACACTAAAGAAATAAAACTTGAAGTTCCTGATGATTTTAAAAATTTTAATGATTTTTTCATACGTGAATTAACCAAAGATGCTCGCCCAATAAAAAATAATCAAAATACTATCATTTCACCTGTTGACGGCACTATAAGCAGTATGGGGAAAATTCAAAATAATAAAATTTTTCAAGCAAAAAAATTTAGTTACTCCCTTGAGGATCTAATTGCAACTGATCTTGAGCAAGCTAAAGCTTATATTAATGGATTGTATGTAACATCATATTTAGCACCTTATAATTATCATCGGGTTCACGCACCTTTAGATGGAGAACTTATTGCAGCACGTTATATTCCAGGCGATTTATTTAGTGTAAATCAGACGACCGTTAACTGTGTTAATGGAATTTTTCGTCGAAATGAACGTCTTGTAATGCACTTCATGACAAATTTTGGGCCTACTGTATTAATTTTTGTTGGTGCTTTAAACGTTGGTAGTATCTCAACACCTTGGACCGGTGAAATCCTTCCGAGAAAAAAAGGTGTTGTTGAGGTATTGGATTTGTCTAATTATCCCTCAAAAATAAAAAAAGGGGATTTATTAGGATGGTTCAACATGGGCTCAACTGTAATTCTTTTAATGCCAAAAGATTTTTGTAAATTTAGTAATAATCTACTTCAAGGTGCAACATTACAAATGGGAATGGAGATTGGAAACTTATCATTTACAAATAAATGAATAAAATTAGATTTTCACTCGTGAAACGTAATCACCAGACCTTGTATCAACTTTTATTATTTCATTTTGATCTATAAATAATGGAACTCGAACAACTGCGCCAGTTGACAATTTTGCTGGTTTTACCCCACCACTAGCAGTATCGCCCCTTAGCCCAGGATCTGTTTCTACAATCTCTAATTCTACAAAATTTGGAGCTTTAACTATCAATGGAGAGTCATTCCAGAGAGTTACCCCACAAATATCACTATCTGTTATCCATTTCTTGGCTTCACCAATTGCCGAACTGTCAACTGCATATTGATCAAAAGTTTCTTGATTCATGAAATACCAAAATTCACCGTCCGTATAAAGATATTGCATATCTGTTTCAACTACATCTGCTGCTTCAATAGACTCACCAGATCTAAATGTCTTGTTAATAGTTTTGTTTGCTTTGAGATCTTTTATGCGAACACGATAAAATGCCTGGCCTTTTCCTGGCTTCACAAATTCATTTTCAATAATAACGCAAGGATTACCATCAATAACGATTCGCATGCCTGCCTTAAGATTATTAGTACTATAGTTGGCCATAAATACCACTCAATATAAGATTTAATTTAAAATCACAATTTCTGAAAAAAAATGAGATTCCCAAAAAATTAAGAATTAATATATTGCTTCGATGCGTTCTACTTTTCGCCACCCTTTTGGCAGCAAAGTGCCCCGCAAAGCCCTATCACCATGATAATTTAGTAAATCAATCCATTTAATTTTCATTTTACGGGATGCAGTATGCACCTCAAGAGCGCTATTTTCTGGCAAAATCGCTGTAGATACCATAGTTTCATCACCACTCTTATATTTGGGGCTAGGGATATTTATAATCTTATTTCCTTTACCCTTTGTTAGCTCTGGTAGCTCCTCCAACCCAAATAGTAATAATCTGCCAATAGAGCTAACAGCCGCTACAAAGCATCTTTTATCATTACATGCTAGCGCTGGAACTAAAGATTGCCCTAATAAAGGAACCTTAAGTACTGACTTGCCAGATTTATTTCTTGATGTTAAGTCACTTAACTTAGCTATAAATCCGTAACCAGAATTACTTGAAAGAAGGTATTTTTGCTCCTCTTTACCAATCATCGCACCGCAAAATATCGCGCCGTCAGGTGGCTTAAAATAACTTGATAAAGGTTCACCCTGACCGCGGGCTGATGGTAATGAGCTGACTGACAAACTATAAACACGTCCTGTACTATCAATGAACATTGCTGTTTGATTGCTTCGGCCTTTTGCGGACGCAAGATATGAATCACCGGAACGATAATTGAGCATATTTGGATCTATTTCATGACCTTTTGCTGCTCTAGCGTAGCCTGCTCGAGATAAAACAACTGTTACTGGCTCACTCGCGACTAATTGAGACTCATCGATTGCTTTTGCAGCGGGCCTTTCCACAATAGAAGTTCTTCGATTATTTCCATATGCATCACAATCTTCTAGAATTTCATTTTTGATAAGTGTTTTCAAGCGAGAGGTGCTATTGAGAATCTTTTTTAAATTATTGGATTCTTTATTGAGATTGCCTTGTTCACCTCGAATCTTTACTTCTTCAAGTTTAGCTAAATTACGTAATCTAAGATTTAAAATTGCCTCTGCTTGTATGTCTGATAATTTAAAACTTTTAATAAGAACAGGTTTTGGATTGTCCTCTTCACGAATAATAGCAATGACTTTATCTATGTTAAGATAAGAGATTAATAAGCCATCAAGAATATGTAGCCGATCTGTAACAACTCTAAGGCGATGACTAAGACGGTTTTTTACTGTCTCTTTGCGAAATTTAAGCCATTCTTTCAAGATTTCAAGTAAATTAAACAAACGTGGGCGGCCATCAAGGCCAATTACATTCATGTTGACTCGAATTGTTCGCTCAAGAGAGGTTGTAGAGAATAGATGAGACATTAATTGTTCTGCATCAACGCCTTTTTTCTTACTAATAATGAGGCGAATCCGCTCTTCATGATCTGACTCATCTCGTAGGTCATCGACCTGAGGTAATTTTTTTGCACGCATTTGAGTTGCAATTTGTTCTAGCAATTTTGCACCTGATATCTGATGTGGAAGTGACGTAATGACTATATTTTTGCCCTCCATTTTATAAGAAGCGCGCAACCTAAGAGTACCAATACCTGTCTCATAGATTTCTCTAATATCTGCTGCGGCCGAGACAATCTCCCCACCAGTTGGATAATCAGGTGCCTGAATGTACTTAATTAAATCGGTTATTGTGGACTTAGGATTCTCAATAAGGTGAACTAACGCATCTACTACTTCTTTAAGATTATGTGGAGGAACGTCTGTGGACATACCTACGGCAATACCCATAGTTCCATTGAGAAGAAGATTTGGTAAACGAGCAGGTAAAACTATCGGTTCATTTAGGGTGCCATCAAAATTAGGTGTCCAATCAACCGTACCTAACGCAAGCTCTTGCAACATACTTTTTGCATATGGAGCTAGACGAGATTCTGTATAACGCATAGCGGCGAATGATTTTGGGTCATCTGTTGACCCCCAATTACCTTGACCAATAACAATAGGATATCGATAGGAGAAGTCCTGAGCCATTAATACCATTGCTTCATAACAAGCAGAATCGCCATGAGGATGAAACTTACCAATTACATCACCAACAGTGCGAGCAGACTTTTTAGGTTTAGAGGATGCTGACAACCCAAGTTCACTCATAGCATAAATAATGCGTCGTTGAACTGGTTTTAGACCATCCCCAATTTGAGGTAGTGCGCGATCAAGAATGACGTACATCGAATAATCTAAATATGCTTGTTCGGCATAATCCTTGAGTGCTTTTTGTTCAACGCATTCGAGATTTAAATTATTTTGCATTACATTTATACCTCAGCAAGATTGCCTTTAGATTCAAGCCAATTACGACGATCTTTCGAACGTTTCTTTGCCAATAACATATCCAATATTTGATCTGTATTATCATTATCATCGATCGTTAGTTGAGCAAGTCTTCTCGTATCTGAATGCATTGTTGTTTCACGTAATTGCTCGGGATCCATCTCGCCTAGGCCTTTGAAACGAGTGACAGAAATTTTACCTTTCTTTTGCTCAGCTGCGATAAGATCAAGAACATCTTTACGCTCTGACTCATCTAACGCATAAAAAATCTCTTTACCTACATCAATTCGATATAAAGGTGTCATAGCTATGTATACATGACCAGCTAAAATAAGCTTACGGAAATGTTTCAAAAATAGTGCGCATAATAACGTAGCAATATGTAAGCCATCCGAATCTGCATCCGCCAAAATACAAATCTTATGATAACGTAACCCACTAATATCATTACTACCAGGATCTACTCCTATAGCCACTGAAATGTCATGAACTTCAGCTGATGATAAGATTTCTGAGGTATCAACTTCCCATGTATTTAATATCTTCCCACGCAACGGCATAATAGCCTGATTATCGCGGTTACGTGCTTGTTTTGCTGATCCCCCAGCAGAGTCACCCTCTACCAAAAATAATTCACAAAATTCTGCTTGCTGTGAACGACAATCAGCTAATTTTCCGGGTAAGGCTGGACCAGATACTATCTTTTTTCGGATTACCTTCTTGCTCGCTTTAAGGCGTTTTTGGGCTTTACTAATAATTGATTGGGCAATCAAGTCTCCCGTTTCAGGATATTGATTTAACCACACAGAGAAACTATCTTTTATAAAAGTTGATACAAAAACTGCAGATTCTCTCGACGAGAGTCTCTCTTTTGTTTGACCAGAAAACTGTGGATTTTCAAGCTTTACACTCATAACAAAATTTAAACTATCCCAAACATCTTCTGGAGCAATAATAACTCCCCGAGGCAAAAGATTACGAAAATCACAAAACTCACGCATTGAATTTGTTAATCCAGTTCGTAATCCATTAACATGAGTTCCTCCTTGTGAGGTAGGTATCAAATTCACGTAACTTTCAGTTACATTTGCATCAGCATCAGCGACCCAAGTAAGTGCGCAATCAACAGCTTCATTTTTTCCTTTGGTGCTAGTTGAAAATGGTTCAGTAGGTAATGATACTGACCCTGCTATTTCTTCAATTAAATATTGTTCTAAGCCGCCTGCATATAACCATTCTTGTCTTTCTTCTGGTTTTTCAATTTTAAGTTTCACTGTCAAACCTGGACAAAGGACAGCTTTTGCCTTGAGTGTATGTTTAAGTTGGTTTATTGAAAATTTTGCAGTATCAAAATACTTCTTGTCCGGCCAAAAACGAATGGTTGTTCCAGTGTTAGCCTTACCAACACTTCCAACAACTTCAAGCTTACCGCGCTTTTTTCCACCTACAAAGCTCATATTATACTCTTTGCTATCTCTGCGAATCCAAACTTCTAAATTATTAGATAATGCATTTACTACGGATACGCCAACGCCATGAAGGCCGCCAGAAAATTGGTAATTATCATTATTAAATTTACCGCCAGCATGCAAACGAGTAAGAATGAGTTCAACACCAGGAATCTTTTCCTTTGGGTGCATATCTATAGGCATACCTCGGCCATCATCAGAAACCTCAAGAGAGCCATCTTTATATACTGTAATTGATAACTTTTTGCAGTGGCCGGCAAGCGCTTCATCGATACTATTATCGATAACTTCATGTGCCAAATGATTAGGCCGCGCAGTATCTGTGTACATGCCCGGTCGACGACGGACTGGCTCTAGTCCGCTAAGGACCTCAATGTCCGCAGCAACGTATTGTTTACTCATCAAAAACCCAGAAAAAAATCTTAAGGTATTTTATCCTGAATAGTTGAAGTGTGCACTTACAAATAGAAGGATCACTTAAAAATCTGTGAAATATTCAAGCATTATCTTGCAAGCTATTCTATTATTAGCTTCAATTAGTAAATTAAATTATCAAACTTCAATCCTTGGATGAGAAAAATGGACTCCACAAAAAAAATAAATTTAGAAGAATCACTTTCTGATCTGGAAAAACTTGTGGATGAACTTGAAACTGGTGACCTTCCTCTTGAGAAAGCAATGAAAAAATTTGAAGAGGGCATTAAGCTTACTCGAAAATGTCAGACGGCATTAAAAGAAGCTGAACAAAAGATTGAAATCTTATTAAATAATAATGAATCAGAAAAAGTTACGGATTTTGTTGTAGCAAATGAGGATAAATAGATTCACTTAACATTTATAATTTTTTAATCAATACAAAAATTATTTGGACATTAGAGCTTTTAGAGCCACAACAGTAGATTCAACGCCTGTCACAATAGATGGTTTTGGTTCAATCTTAAACAGTGATGAATGATGGCTAGGTACTGACTTTCCTCCTGCAGCTTGTATATCAAAATCCTTTTGAAAAGTTCCACCAACTTTCCAGTAAACTGATTTTATATATGGATTATTAGTAAAGAATGAAAAATCTTCTGCTGACATCCCTTTTGATGGATTAAAGATAACACGATTTTCTCCTAAACTTTCTTTCCACGCTGCTTTAAGGCGTATAGCTAAATCGCGATTATTGATAGTAGGGGGAGCGTATTCATCTGAAACTATTACTTCAGGAAGCTTATCTTCTGGAAGGCCTGCCGCTCTACCCATATTTTTAGTGATACGTTTAATGCCATCTAACAAGATTTTTCGGGCTTCAAAACTGGTGAAACGAACAGTAAGTTGAAGATGTGCTCTATCTGGGATTATGTTGTGTTTTGTACCAGAATGAAACGAACCCACCGTCACCACAGCTGGCTCACGAGGTGATAATTCACGTGATATAAGTGTCTGCAAAGCTAATACAATTTGACTCCCCAACACAATCGGATCTTTGCCTGCATAAGGGTGAGCCCCATGAGCACCAATACCATGAATTATAATGTCAACAGTATCAACGCCAGCATATGGGCTACCTTCATTAATATTTACTTTGCCAGCTTCATCTAAAGAATTTACATGAAATGCTAATACGTATTCAGGAACGCCAAATCGCTTCCAAATATTATCTTTACGCATTGCAATTGCACCAAGACCTCGCTCCTCAGCAGGTTGAGCAACAAGCATCAAAGTTCCTCTCCATTCATCCTTATGAGCTGCCATGTATCTTGCTGTTCCTATTAAACTTGTAATATGAACATCATGGCCACAAGCATGCATTGTATAAACAATATCTCCTGTGACTGGACTGATTTGCTGCGCTTTTGATGCATTCTGAAGTCCAGTCTTTTCCTCAATGGGAAGGCCATCCATATCAGCGCGAACCATTACAAGAGGTCCTTCGCCATTCTTTAAAATTCCGACAACACCAGTACCCCCAATGCCTTCAGTCACTTCAAATCCAGCCTGATTTAATTCTGCAGCCATGCGATCTGCTGTTTTGTTCTCTAAGGTTGATAGCTCAGGATTACGATGAAAATGATCAAACAAAGATGCAAGATGATTATCATAATCTTCTTTAATAGTAATGCTAAAATCATCTCCAAAGACAGTAAATGAGAGAGCTAATATTAGAAATACATAACTATATTTAAACATTAAATAAGACCTTAATTGAAATCAACATTATTATTGAGTACAAAGCAGCAACTAAATCATCAAGCATAATACCAATACCTCCTTTAATCTTTTTGTCTATAAGATTTATTGGCCAAGGCTTTAATATGTCAATTAATCTAAAACAAATAAAAGCTACAACCCAGCCAAAAATCGAAAATGTTGCCGCCAATAATGTGAGGTACATACCAACAATTTCATCCCAGACAATACCTTTATGATCATGTAAGCCAATTCTTCTTGCACTCTCGCCGCATATCCAAACTCCAGCCAAGCTGGCGATTACAGTAATACCCAGTTGAATATAAATTCCAAAATCAATTGTAAGCCAAAACAATATGACACCAAGTATTGATCCAAAGGTACCTGGGGCAAACTTAATTAAACCAACGCCAAAACCAAAAGCAAAAAAATGAACTGGATCAGATATTACAATTCTAGTTAATCTTTGTGTAGGCTTTTTCATATAAAATGGCGATAACCGCACTCATCAAATTTAATAATATTATTATTCAAGCAGCACTTAATTAATCCTGATTTATTGACTGTTCCAATCTTAGTGATATCAGAAATATGAGAAACATCTTTATCCTTTGCTGTGAAACAAAGCTCATAATCATCACCGCCAGTTAATGCAAAACTGTAGTAGCTATCACTGTCGAAATTATAAGCAAGCTCTTTTGAAATAGGCAATAACTCCACTTTGATATCAACCCCCACTTCACTTGCGATGAGAATCTTTTTCAAGTCTCCTATAAGACCATCTGAAATATCGATAACAGCAGAGGCTTTACCTAAAAGTTCTTTACCAATTTTTAATCTTGGTGTCGGTCGTAAGAACCGCTGTATAAGATGATTATCAAACTTTCTTTTCTTTAATAAATGTAACCCTGCAGCCGCATCTCCAATTGTACCTGTTACAAAAACACTATCTCCGACTCTGGCACCACTACGAAGTAATGCTTTTCCAGATTGAACCTCACCTGAAATGCTCACAGTTACAATAATATTTGGACCAGATGTTAAGTCTCCACCAACCAACGAAACTTGAAAATGATTTGCCGCATCAAAAAGGCCGTCAGAAAATCCCTTGATCCATTTCTTATCAACTTTGTTGATTGTTAGCGACAAAGTCATCCATCTTGGAATTGCACCCATAGCTGCGATGTCTGACAAGTTAGATACTACTGCTCTATAAGCTATATCTGCTGGATTTGTTTTTGATAGAAAATGAGTACCTTCAACTAGCGTATCAATTACTTGGACTTGCTGCATGTTTATATTTGGCTCTAGAACTGCTCCATCATCGCCTATTCCAAGCACTACTCCAGATGTAGTCTTGTTGCGATCAAAGTATTTCTTTATTATCTCAAATTCGTCCATATAAATTTTTAATTTTTCTTTTTAATCTCGAAATCCCTTAGAGATCTGGCAGCTAAATCGAGACAAGCATTTATATATTTGTGGCCCTCAATTGAACCAAATCTTTTTGCGAGATTTACTCCCTCATTTATTACCACTTTATATGGAATATCGATACATGAATCGAGCTCATACACACCAATTAATAAAATAGATAGTTCAATTGGGTCCAGCTGCTTTAGTGGACGATCTATCAGGCCTTCAATCATACTTTCAAGTGCATCTTGAGTATTACTTATAACTTCAAAATGCTCATCAAAGAAGGCTTGATCTACTCGTTTATAGGCAGCTTGAGCTTGATATTGTGAAATGAGCTCTGAGGTAGAATGACCTGCAATTTGTTTTTGGTACAAAGCCTGGACCATTAATTCACGAGCACGCGTCCGAGTGCCGGATAATTTGTTTCCTAATTTCGGCATTAATTTATAAGGCGCAAAAGATTGACCATTTCTATAACAGCCAATGTAGCTTCTTCACCCTTGTTCCCAGCCTTTGAGCCTGATCTCTCGATTGCTTGTTCTATTGTATTGACAGTCAGAATACCATTACCTACTGGAATCCCATACTTGTGCGATACAGCATTAATACCTTTCAAGCATTCACCAGCAACATAATCAAAATGAGGTGTTTCGCCTCTTATTATTGTTCCAAGAGTAATAATGCCGTCAAAACGACGAGTTGCTGCTATCTTTTCGGCAGCGACGGGTATCTCAAATGCACCTGGAACGCGAACAATTTCAATGTCGCCATCGCTAGCTCCGTGCTGTTGTAAGCACTCCAAAGAACCTTTTATTAGAGATTCAACAATAAAGTCATTAAAACGAGAAGCAACAATGGAATAACGGCCATCACGAATAATGGCGTCACCTTTTGTGATTTTAATTTTGTTCATACAATTGCCTATTCTTAAACGTATTCTTTTATTTCGAGATCAAAACCAGAAATCCCATACATGTGTTTAGGTGCTGATAATACACGTATCTTACGTAGCCCAAGGTCTCTTAATATTTGTGCACCAATTCCATATGTTCGTAATACTTCATTTCCTAAACGACGTGATTCTAGTTCATTATTTTGTATCCCTAACATCTTAACTGAATCCATAAAATCACGAGAAGATTCCTGATCACGAAGTAACACAATAACACCCGCTTGTTCCTCAGAAATTCTTTTTATTGCTGCGCCTAATGGCCACCCTAGAGATTGACTTTTTACCCCAACAACGTCACCTAATGTATCTTGTATATGAACTCTAACAAGTGGAGCATCTAATGATAATAAATCACCCTTAACTAAAGCCATATGCACTGAATGATTAACAAGATCATCGTATAAATATAATGTAAATTGACCATATTCAGTCTCGATAATCTTATCTGCAATTCTCTCAATATTTTTTTCTGTATCCAATCGGTATCTAATCAAATCGGCAATTGTGCCAATTTTGATATTATGTCTCTTTGCAAATATCTCAAGATCAGGACGCCGGGCCATACTACCGTCCTCTTTGAGTACTTCAACAATTGCCGCTGCAGGCTCTAGCCCAGCAAGTCTTGCTAAGTCGCAACCTGCTTCAGTATGGCCTGCGCGTGTTAAAATACCGCCTGGCTGCGCCATAACTGGAAAGATATGTCCGGGCTGACGGAGATGTTCTGGTTTTGCATCAGTGGCGACTGCTGCCTGAATAGTTCGAGCGCGATCATGTGCAGATATTCCAGTCGTTATCCCCTCAGCTGCTTCAATAGAGATAGTAAAGTTAGTTGCGTGATGTTGATCAGTATCACTTACCATCAATGGCAGACGTAACTGTTTGCAGCGTTCTCTAGAAAGAGTAAGACAAACTAATCCTCTCCCATGCGTAGCCATATAATTGATGTCCTCAGGGCGCACTTTTTCAGCTGCCATTATTAAATCGCCTTCATTCTCACGATTTTCATCATCTACCATAATCACCATTTTGCCGGCTCTGATATCAGCAATAATATCCTTGATATCTGCAAAAGTGTTATTTAAAGCGCTGGGATGAACAGTTGTATTATTAGACATAATTCTTTATCTCAAGAGGATTTTTCAAGTGTATTTCTTTCCCTGGTAATTAATTTCTCTAAATACCGAGCTAATAGATCTACTTCAATATTGACGATTGATCCCTCAATATAATCACCAATGATTGTCTCATCAGCAGTATAAGGAATAATATTTAAATCAAAGATGTCACCAGATACATTATTTATAGTAAGACTAACACCATCTACGCATACCGAACCTTTCTTAACTATGTAATGAGAATATTCAGTTGGAACTTCGATAGAAATTCTAACTGAACGAGCATCTGACATTATTGATTTTACATACCCAACACAATCAACATGACCGCTTACTAAATGTCCTCCAAGTCGGTTGCCAAAACTTAAGGCTGGCTCTAAATTAATAATAGAACCTATTTCGAGTTTTCCCAATGCAGTAACATCAAGGGTTTCATTAGAAACATCGGTGTCAAATCCATCATCCCTTAACGATACAGCTGTTAGGCAAACGCCATTAACCGCAATACTCTCACCTTCTTCGTAACTACTCCAGGGTAAATCATTTGAACTCACGCTAAGTTTTACATCACCATCCTTCCACTTTAATGCAGTAATGCATCCTTTTGCTTTGATTATCCCTGTAAACATTAGTTAGCCTTATTAAATGAGGTAATTATTCGAGTGTCTGATCCAACCCTGCGTGTATCAGAAATTACTAACTCCTCACGGTCTACTAGTGAAGTCCATGACGGTGTACTTGCAAGTTTAATAGTTTCACTTCCCATAATGTGTGGTGCCTGATAAATAATAAGCTCATCAACAAGTTTTCTCTCCAAAAGATAACCAGAGAGCGTTGGACCGGCTTCAATCAAAAGATTATTAATACCTCTTGAAGCAAGCTCTTCAAAAACTTCACGACAATCGACTAGGCCATTTATACTTTTAAATAATTTTACTTCAGCATTAAGACGCATTAAGTTTTTTGATTTTTTATTATTAGTGCAACATACCAGATTTTTTCCAGAGAGTTTCAGTATTGATGCAGTAACTGGTGTTCGCAAATGACTATCAAGAATTACTCGAATAGGTTGAATTCCACCAGTCTCTATATTATTTTCTCGAATGTTCAATAAAGGATCATCTTCTAGAATAGTACCAATTCCAGTCATGATAGCCCCGGCTCGAGCACGAAGCTTTTGTACATCCTTACGTGCCGCAGAACTTGTAATCCATTGACTTTCACCATTTTTCATGGAGATCGCACCATCTATACTAACTGCAAGCTTAAGCTGAATAAAAGGTCTTTGCTTAGTAACTCTCATTAAAAAGCCTCGATTTAGTTCTTCAGCAGCTGATTTCATAAGCCCATATTCAACTGCTACGCCAGCTGCAATTAATGATTCAAGGGCTTTATCAGAAAACTTCTGCGAAGGATCCTTCGTGGCAGTAATGACTTTTTTTACACCAGCTTTTATAAGAGCTTCAAAACATGGCGGTGTTTTTCCGTACTGAGAGCATGGTTCTAGGGTAACGTATGCTGTTGATCCGTTTGCATTTTCACCGGCATCTTGTAATGCATTAATTTCCGCATGAGCCGCACCTGTTTTTTTATGCCAACCCTGGCCAATAATTTTGCCATCTTTTGCCAATACACATCCAACCATTGGGTTTGGGTGGGCTGTATATTGACCCTTTTTAGCAATACGTAATGCGTTTGCCATAAAAATATGATCTTTAATACTAAAATGTGGCATAAAATTTACTTCTTACTTTTTCTATCAGTCAGATCAGGTAACAATGACATCTGCTCACGATTGGCAGTTGTTTCTGAGATTTTTTGAAGGTTTTTAATTTCATCTTCAAATTCTGTTATGTCTTGGAAACGTCTATAAACAGATGCAAACCTTACATACGCAACCTCGTCAAGCTCATGTAATTCTTGCATTACAAGTTCACCTACTAAGCGAGATGGAACTTCTCTCTCACCCATAGTTAGTAGTTTATGAATTAATTTACCTATTGATTGCTCCAATGCATCACTTGCAACTGGCCGCTTTTCTAGAGCACGCACCATACTAAAACGCAACTTTGCCTCGTCAAAAGGTTGGCGACTATCATCCACCTTAATTAACCATGGCATGACTAGTTCAGCAGCCTCAAAAGTAGTGAACCTTTCATGACAGGCTGAACATTGACGTCTCCTACGAATTTGACGACCATCTCCTGCTAGACGAGAGTCAATTACCTTAGTTTCTTCATGAGTACAAAATGGACAGTGCATTTACTTTCAGATTTATCTATATACTGGAAATTTCGAACATAACTCTAAAACATTTTTACGAACTTGCTCTATTATCTCATCATTATTAAGATCATCTAATATATCTGCTATCCAATGAGTAGTCTTTTGAGTTTCATATGTACCAAATCCACGAGTTGTTATTGCTGGGGTGCCAAGCCTTAAGCCACTGGTAACAAATGGTGACTGAGGATCATTTGGAACAGAATTTTTATTCACTGTAATGAAAGCGCGACCGAGTGCATTATCAGCATCTTTTCCTGTAAGACCCTTCTCGATAAGACTTACAAGCATTAAATGGTTATCAGTACCTCCCGAAATAATAGGGTAACCTCTATCCATTAGTACAGAAGCCATGACTTTTGCATTCGAACAAACCTTTTCTTGATAATCCTTAAACTCAGGCTTAAGGGCTTCTTTAAAAGCAATGGCCTTTGCCGCAATAACATGCATCAATGGGCCTCCCTGAGTTCCAGGAAAAACTAAAGAATTAAATTTTTTCGTCAGAACTTCATTTGATCGAGCAAGGATTAGTCCACCTCTGGGTCCACGTAAAGTTTTATGAGTAGTAGTTGTGCAAACATCAGCATGCTGTATTGGATTGGGATAGTGTCCGGTTGCGACAAGACCAGCAACATGAGCCATATCAACTAATAAATAAGCACTTACACTGTCAGCAATTTCACGAAAACGCGCCCAATCGATAACTCTAGAGTATGCAGAAAAACCAGCTATGATCATTTTAGGCTGACACTTATTTGCTAATAATTGTATTTTATCGTAATCAATAAGACCTGTAGCATCATTTATGCCGTATGGAACAACGTTATAAATTTTTCCAGAAAAATTTGCTGGTGATCCATGAGTTAGATGGCCTCCTGCCCCTAAATCCATTCCCATAATGGTGTCTCCAGGAGAGACTAAAGCATGATAAACAGCTACATTTGCCTGAGAACCAGAGTGAGGTTGGACATTTACATAATCTGCACCAAATAATGTTTTAGCGCGTTCAATGGCAAGTGATTCAGCATTATCAACGAACTCGCACCCACCGTAATATCTCTTTCCTGGATATCCTTCCGCGTACTTGTTTGTCAACTTAGAGCCCTGCGCCATCATAATTAAAGGGCTTGCATAATTTTCAGACGCTATCAGTTCTATATGCTGTTCCTGGCGCTGGCTCTCAAGATCAAGAACCTTTGCTATTTCAGGATCGAATGATTCGATACTCTCAAATGAATCTAACATTTTTACTCCAAGTATTAAGAGACTTACAAGCTTACAATACTACCTGTTTAAAGCCTTAGATGGCACTGGATTATTTACACATTAGTTTCAATGAATGACTGAACTACTCTAGTCCATGCTCTAGCGAGATTATGACGGTTGTAACCTCCACCTCCTGTTCCAATAATTCTTCCGCTACTATATTTATCCGCTATTTGACATAAACTTTTTGATGCTATTGAATGAGTCTCTTCAGTCCAGCATAAATGAGCAATAGGATCTCCCTTTAAACTATCTGCTCCACATTGCATGATAATAAACTCTGGCTTTGCCTCTTCTAGGAAACCTTCAACAAACTTCCAAGCTCTATAAAAATCAGAATCATCAGCTCCAGCTGGGATAGGAATGTTTAACTTTTTACCTTTTGCAAGACCTTTGCCATTTTCAGCAGCTGCACCTGTGCCTGGATAAAAACCAGATCCACTCTCGTGAATATCAACGAATATGAGATCTGGATCTAACTCAAAACCGTAAAAAATGCCGTCGCCATGATGAGCATCGATGTCTACGTATGCTATTTTCCTAATACCAAACTTTTTACGTAAATATTCTATTGCCACTCCGCAATCATTAAAAACACAAAAACCAGCTGCATGATCTCTTGCCGCATGATGTAAACCCGCAATGGGTATGAATGCACGTTTATAGTCTCCACTCATTATTTGATCAACCGCATTAAGAACAGTGCCCACTACAGCTGAGGCAGACTCATAAATTCCTTCTAATACTGGCGTATCTCCATCATCAAAAAAACCTTCACCTATTTTTGATAATTGTGAAACTCTATTAATATGTTCAACGGTGTGAAAAAGAGCTAATTCATCAAAGGCAGCATAACGTGGATAGCCAAAATTAATATGTTTTTCGAATCCAGCTTTATGAAGTTCTGTATGAAATGCGTCATGGCGGTCAACTCCAAATGGGTGCGAGCTACCAAATCCATAATCAGCAATTTCTTTACCCTTATAAACAAGTACAGATTTATTCATCTTTTAAAAACATTTTTTTAAATTAGTAGTAGCATAGTGGATAATACTCTATACCAAATATAATGGATTTATAATGGCACAATATATTTACACTATGAATCGTGTGGCAAAGGTTGTGCCACCTAAAAGATATCTTATTCGCGATATATCTCTTTCCTTCTTTCCAGGCGCCAAAATTGGAGTTTTAGGATTAAATGGCTCAGGTAAATCAACATTAATGCGTATTATGGCTGGCCTAGATTCAGATTTTGATGGTGAAGCACGGCCGCAACCAGGAATAAAAATTGGTTACCTTTCACAAGAACCCGAACTTGACCCAAAAAAAGATGTGCGTGCAAATGTTGAGGAGGGCCTGGGTGAAATTATTGATTTATTGAACCGATTTAATAAGATCAGCGAAAAATTTAGTGAACCACTTACAGAAGAGGAAATGACCAATCTTCTTGAAGAACAAGGCGACTTACAGAACAAGATAGACGCTGCTGGTGGCTGGGAGATTGATCGCAAGCTTGAGGTTGCTGCTGATGCCCTTAGACTTCCTCCTTGGACTGCAGATGTTACAAAGCTATCAGGCGGTGAACGTCGGAGAGTTGCTTTATGTCGTTTATTGCTATCAAAGCCAGATATGCTTTTACTTGATGAGCCTACCAATCATTTAGATGCAGAATCTGTTGCTTGGTTAGAAAGATTTCTTGCTGAGTATCAGAGTACTGTTATAGCTGTTACCCATGATCGTTATTTTCTTGATAATGTTGCAGGATGGATACTTGAACTAGATCGTGGCCATGGTATTCCTTGGGAAGGAAATTATTCATCCTGGCTCGAACAAAAACAAAATAGACTTAAAAATGAAGAAGCTGGAGAAAAAGCCCGACAAAAAGCAATGGCGGCTGAATTGGAATGGGTTAAGAGCAACCCCAAAGGTAGACAGGCAAAATCGAAAGCCCGCTTAAGGCAATTTGAAGAAATTTCTTCAACAAGATATCAAAAACAAAATGAAACCAATGAAATATACATTCCACCGGGTGTCCGTCTCGGTGATGTTGTGCTTAAGGTTAATAACCTCAAAAAAAGTTTTGGTAAAACTTTATTAATTGATGGGCTTAGCTTTCAATTGCCGCCGGGTGGAATTGTTGGAGTAATTGGGCCAAATGGTGCAGGTAAAACAACAATGTTTCGTATGATTACAGGTGAAGAAAAACCAGACTCCGGTACACTAGAACTTGGTAAATCTGTACAACTTGCCAGTGTTAATCAATCTAGAGATAGCCTTGATAATGAAAAAACTGTTTGGGAAGAAATTTCAGATGGATTGGATCTTATCCAGGTCGGTAACTACGAAACCTCATCCCGTGCTTATGTTGGTCGATTTAATTTTCGTGGACAAGACCAACAAAAAAAGATTGGTTTATTGTCCGGTGGTGAGCGCAATCGAGTGCATCTAGCAAAAATGCTTCGTACTGGTGGTAATTTATTGTTGCTTGATGAACCAACAAACGATTTAGATGTGGAAACACTTCGCGCCCTTGAAGAAGCGTTACTTGAGTTTCCAGGATCAGCTATTGTTATCTCACATGATCGTTGGTTCCTTGATCGCATTGCAACCCACATATTAGCTTTTGAAGGTAATAGTGAAGTAATCTGGTTTGCTGGTAACTATGCTGATTACGAACAAGATAAAAGGCGCCGCATGGGATCAGATGCTATAAACCCACATCGTATTAAATATAAGAAATTAGATGTATAGTCGAAGGTTTAAAGATTTATCAATAAAAAATAGATAGAAAATATCTATAATGATTATTCAAATGCCATTCTGGCATTTCTAAATATTTGCATCCAAGGGCCCTCATCTCCCCAATCTTCAGGATGCCATGAATTTTGATGTGTCATGGCAACTCTTTCTGGGTGAGCCATCATGATTGTTACGCGACCATCTTGACTACTGAAACCACAAACACCATCAATGGAGCCATTTGGGTTAGCTGGATAAGAGTTCGCAGTATTCCCGTAATTATCTACGTACCTTAAGGCAGTTAGTTGGAGTGAGGTTTTTTGTAAAATATTCTCAGGAAAGAAAGCTCGGCCCTCTCCATGAGAAGTAACAATTGGTATTCGCGAACCAGCCATTCCTTTTAATAAAATTGAGGGGCTCTCGACAATCTCAACAAGACTTAATCTAGCTTCAAACTGTTCGGACTTATTAGGTAAAAAATGCGGCCAATGATCTGATCCTGGAATTAACTCCCGCAAGTTAGACATCATTTGACAGCCATTACAGACACCAAGTGAAAACGTATTTTTACGTTCAAAGAAAACTGCAAACTGATCTCGAGTTTGAGAGTGATGTAAGATCGAGTTAGCCCATCCACCGCCTGCACCAAGTACGTCGCCAAATGAAAATCCACCGCACGCAACGAGGCCTTGATAATTATCCAGAGTATCACGTCCCTCTAGTAAATCACTCATATGAACGTCAATAGCTGAAAAACCAGCTCTTATAAATACCGATGCCATTTCATATTGGCTATTCACACCTTGCTCTCGCAGAATAGCGACACGTGGTTTTAATGATTTATTGAAATTAAAATCAATCTTATCGGAGTGATCAAAAGTCAGCTTTGAATTTAATCCAGGGTTCTTGTTGTCAGATATTTGATCAAACTCTTCTAAAGCTGTTTCAGGGTTGTCACGTAATGATTGAATTCTGAAGCTCATTTCTGACCATTCACGTTGCATTGTTCCGCGATCAAGGCTTAAGATAATTTCATCTTTATCATTAACAGTATTTTTAATTGTAAGTTTTGCTTCACCCCCAACTTTACCAATGACGTTAGCTTGAATTGAGAAATGATCGAGGATCTTTTTTACTTGCTCTAATTTACTCTTCTCTACCTGAATTACAGCTCCTAACTCTTCATTAAAAAGCTCACAAATGAGGTCTTTATGCGATAAATTAAATGATAAAGAAACACCAATCCGACTTGCAAAAATCATTTCTGCTATGGTGACAAGAATACCACCATCACTTCTATCATGATAAGAAAGTAACATTTCTTCAGTATTTAACCTCTGAATGGCTGCAAAAAAATTCTTTAATCGTTCGGGATCATCTAGATCTGGACTATCTCCCCCCACGCGGCAATAAGATTGTAATAAACATGATCCACCCATTCGGTTGGCTCCATGTCCTAAATCTAAAAGTATTAAATAACTTAATTCCTTAGTTGAACGGAGTTGCGGTGTAAGGTGTTTTGTCACATTGGTAACAGGAGCGAATGCCGAAACTATTAATGAAACAGGTGAAACCACTTTATACTCAGCGTTCTTATCTTCCCAACAAGTCTTCATAGACATAGAATCTTTTCCAACTGGTATAGCTATTCCAATTTCACGACACATTTCCTCACTGACAGCTTTAACAGTATCAAAAAGACTGGCGTCCTCTCCGGGGTGTCCTGCAGCCGCCATCCAGTTAGCTGATAGACGTACATCGCTCAGATGTTTAATTGAAGAAGCTGCTATATTTGTTATAGCTTCAGCTACTGCCATACGGCCGGATGCAGGGGCATTTGTAGATGCTAATGGAGTTCGCTCTCCCATCGCCATGGCTTCTCCAGTTTTACAATTAAAGCTAGAAGCAGTAATTGCAACATCACTAACCGCAATTTGCCATGGTCCAACTAATTGATCCCTCACACTAAGACCGCCTACTGTTCGATCACCAATATGTATTAAAAATGATTTATCTGACACGGCTGGAAATCGCAATACTCTCAGTACAGCTTCTTTAAGCTCAATACCTTCAAGATTTACTTCACAATTTATTGCTGCTACTCGATTCACAACTCGTTCCATTTTTGGTGGATTTCCAAAAAGCAATTCCATTGGAATATCAACGATATGGTTGTTAAAAAGTCTGTCATTGACAACAAGTTTTTTATCATCAGTAAGTGTTCCGATAACTGATACTGGACACCTCTCACGATTGCAAATCTTCTTAAAATCTTCTATTTGTTTATCTTCTATAATTACTACATAACGTTCTTGTGCTTCATTGCACCAAATACCCATAGGGGACATGCCTGGCTCTGCATTTGCAATTTCACGAAGCTCAATATATGCGCCATGATTACTATGATCTATAGCCTCTGGAACTGCATTTGATAGACCTCCAGCGCCAACATCATGAATTAATAATATTGGATTGTTTTTACCCATCGCACAACAACGATCAATTACCTCCTGAGCTCGTCTTTCCATTTCTGGATTACCCCGTTGAACTGAAGCATAATCAAGTTCTTCTGTTGAGCTTCCACTTGAGAGAGATGATGCAGCTCCACCCCCAAGTCCAATTAACATTGATGGGCCACCAATTATTACAACCTTTGCGCCAACTGGAACATCAATCTTAATAGCATGCTCTGTACGAATATTGCCAACTCCACCTGCGATCATTATAGGCTTGTGATAACCGCGTATTTCATTTTCTTGCAAACCTGGCAAATGACTTTCATAAGTTCGAAAATAACCTAATAAATTTGGCCTTCCAAATTCATTATTAAAAGCTGCGCTTCCGATGGGTCCATCGAGCATAATTTCTAAAGGAGTAGCTATTCGATCTGGATGAGGAAAATTATCCTCCCAAGGTTGAATATATCCTGGAATTCTCAAATGTGAGACTGTAAATCCTGAAAGACCTGCTTTTGGTCTTGCTCCGAGTCCTGTGGCACCCTCATCTCTTATTTCACCCCCAGAACCAGTAGCTGCGCCAGGAAATGGTGAAATTCCTGTAGGATGATTGTGAGTTTCCACTTTCATAAGGATGTGAATTGGTTCATCGGCATAAGAAAATTCACGGTCTTTAGCTGATGGTATTAGACGCGGCCCCTCCCATCCTTTTATGACAGCAGCATTATCGTTATAAGCTGAAATAACATCTTTAGGTGTTTTTTCCGTAGTCGACTTAATCATAGAAAACAGTCTTTGACTCTGTTTTATACCGTCAATTACCCAGGAAGCATTAAATATTTTATGACGACAATGCTCTGAATTTGCTTGAGCAAACATCATAAGTTCAACATCTGTTGGGTCGCGCTCTAATTCAAAATAACTATTTACAAGGTACTCTATTTCACTTGAACTTAAAGCCAAGCCTAAATTATTATTAGCAGCAATTAATGCACTCCCTCCTTGGCTCTTAAGAGGTATACTTACAACGGGTTGAGGCATGTGGTTTACAAATAACATTTCTATTTCTTCTATAGAAGTACAAATAGAATCTGTCATTCGATCAAAGAGTTTAGAAGATAGCGAAGTAGCGTCCTTTTCATTAACTTTTTTTGAAAATTCTACTGAATATCGAATTCCTCTCTCGATGCGTTCAATAGAGTTAATACCGCATACATGCGCTATGTCAGTTGCCTTTGATGACCAAGGGGAGATTGTTCCAACGCGGGGCACAACAAAGAATTCAAAAAAATTATCTCTCAGCTTAGATGGTTTTTGACCTAATGATAAAAGGTCTTTTAATTTAAAAAGCTCTTCATTAGTTAATTTTTTATTTGTTGGTAAAAAATAAACATAATTAGCTTGTAGCTTTTCGACATACTTGTTAACACTTTGCAACTCCCGAGTTAACTTTATTAGTCGAAAATTAGATAGGGCCTGTTGACCTGGTAATTCAAGCATAGTGACCAAAATTCCAAGACTAAATAAATAAGAAAAAAAAGTGATCTTTAAATAAATAGCACCTTTTAACGGACTTAACTTTTATCTCCTGGTGTGTACATTGGCATTGGAAACTGAGCGACATTGCCATTCTGTAGCTTTGAGATTTTACTCACACCCTGTTTATCAACCTCATCGATTCGGATTATTGCATGCATCGGCAGATGAGTTCTTTTTACATTTTGAAATTCTGATTTAATTTTTTCTTCTGATGGGTCAACAACTAAAGTAGTTCGCTCTCCAAAAACTAATTCTTCAACCTCAACAAAACCAAACATATCGCCGTGACCTACACTACGAGCATAAATCTCATACACTTCGCCCTGACTCATGAAGACGACTTTATAAAGTTTCTTTTTACTCATTGTTGAATTTACAAAATTAAAAAGAGTAGTTTACTCAAAAAAAAAATTTAGTGCATTTTTTTACAGGGATTTTTTAAAATTTAAGATTTCATCAAATTCATTTAATTCTATTTTTTCGTCTTTCTATTAAATTATCCACGACTGATGGATCAGCCAATGTTGATATATCTCCTAGATTTTCATAATCATCGGCTGCAATCTTTCTTAAAATACGCCTCATAATTTTGCCTGAACGGGTCTTTGGCAAACTTGGAGCCCATTGCAGTAAATCAGGTTTTGCAATTGGTCCTATTTCCTTGCGGACCCATTGTTGTAATTCTATTTGCAAGCCTTCGTTTTCATCTATTCCAGACATTAGTGTGACATAAGCATATATTCCTTGACCTTTAATATCATGTGGAAACCCTACTACTGCAGCTTCTGCAACATCATGATGAGCAACAAGGGCGCTCTCAATTTCAGCCGTTCCCATGCGATGACCTGAAATATTCAATACATCGTCTACTCGCCCAGTAATCCAATAATAACCATCCTTATCACGACGCGCACCATCGCCAGTAAAATACTTTCCTTCATAAGTTGAAAAATAAGTCTCTATAAAACGTTGGTGATCTCCATAAATAGTCCGCATTTGACCGGGCCAGCTATCATTTAAAACTAAAATGCCTTCAGCTTCTCCATCTTGAGTGACACCTTCCCCATCAACAATTTCGGGTTGTATCCCAAACAATGGAAATGTTGCAGAGCCTGGCTTTAATGCTGTAGCTCCTGGTAGAGGGCTAATTAAAATACCGCCAGTCTCAGTCTGCCACCATGTATCAACAATAGGGCAACGGTTATCGCCAACTACGTTGTAATACCACTCCCAAGCTTCTGGATTTATTGGCTCTCCAACAGAGCCTAATAAACGAAGTGTTTTTCTAGAAGTTCTTTTGACGGGATCATCACCATCTTTCATCAACATACGAATCGCAGTGGGAGCTGTATAGCAGATATTAACTTGATGTTTATCGCAAATTTCCCAGAATCGTGAAGTATTTGGATAATTTGGAACACCCTCAAATATTAGAGAAGTAGCTCCATTAGCAAGTGGACCATAGACAATATAACTATGACCAGTAATCCAACCAACATCTGCTGTACACCAATAAATTTCATTTGAATGATAGTCAAACACATATTCATGTGTCATTGATGTATAAACAAGATATCCGCCTGTTGTGTGTAAAACACCTTTTGGCTTTCCAGTGGAGCCAGACGTATAAAGTATAAATAGAGGATCCTCAGCCCCCATTTCTTCGCATGGACAATCATCATCAACTTGACTTTCCATTTCATGTAGCCAAACATCTCGACCTTGAGTCCATTCAATGTCTATCCCAGTATTTTTTACGACCAATACTTTCTCTAAAGTTGTTACCTCATCTCTGGCTGCTGCGATATCCACATTTTCCTTTAGAGGTGTCCCTCTACCTCCGCGAATTCCTTCATCAGCAGTAATAA
>NYWX01000058.1 GCA_002685275.1 Gammaproteobacteria bacterium | reverse complement strand
GAGTTAATGCAGCTGCGGCTATACAAGTTGATCCATACCTTGGAAGGATAGCTAATGGAGTTGCGGCCGATTTGTTATTTATAGAAGGTGACCCTTTAGTTAATGCTGATGATGCAATGAATATATTAGCGATCATTCGAAATGGCCGTTTTTATAGTATCTCCGGATTGATAGAAAGAACAAATCCTTAAAAATTATTTAATTTTAAAAGATTAGTTTAAACCAATTTATTTTCAATATTTTTTAGCTTAATACACCTTTACAACAACTTCTTTTAGTTGATCGCAATAACAATCGAAAGCAAGTAGCAGGCACATACGCCGAATGTGAGATTCTTTCTTAAACTCATATAACTAGTATTAAGAAAAAGTGGATTTATCTTTGATTCATAAATGTAAAAGAGAAAAAATAATATTAATAATAAGCACATCGAGAAAACAAGGTTTGAGAAAGCAACCAAAATTGCCAAATAACCAAGCAAAGAAAAGCCTATGCTTATATAAAGATTTTTTTTGTTTAAGCTATTTATTCCCCAAATAATCCCTGATAGGAAAGAGATAATTATTCCTCCGTAAATGACAAGCAACTGAAAAGAAATATCTTTGTAATCCTCTCCTAAAACCCAATTAGAAATTGTAAGAATCACAAAGGGAAGAAGGCCTAAATATCCTAGAACTATTCTAGTATGCATTCTTCAAAATCAGTTTTTAAAAGAGTTATAAGATTCACCAGTTAAATACACATAATGATTTATGTTGATAGCTCGGAAAGATATTTTGCATGTAGTGAGGGATTGGAAGCTAACACTGAAGTAATATTCAAATCTGGCTTATCTCCATTTAAATCAGTAAACAATCCACCTGCCTCTGTTACAATAACTGACAGAGCGGCAATATCTAAAATATTTACATCAGATTCTATTACTGCTTCTATTTTGCCAGCGGCTAGCAAATGATAATGATAAAAATCTCCATAGCCTCTGATGCGGTCAGCTTTGTGCACAATATTTCCAAGTGCTGACCATCTCTCGTCATTGGCTATAGTTTTTAAGTTCCCAGTGGATACTGCAGCTCGATCAGGTTCATCAATTGAACTCACCTTAAGTGGCTGACCATTAAGCCATGCGCCCTTTCCTTTTTCAGCCCATGCAAGCTCGTTCATCATGGTTCCGCTTGAAACCCCAAGTATTAACTCTTTGTTATGCATCAGTGCAATTTGAGTTGAGAAGAAAGGGTATTGACGAACAAATCCTTTCGTACCATCGATTGGATCAATTAGCCAAAGGTATTCGGCATCTATATTATCTTGACCAGTTTCTTCACCATAAAAACCATGCTCTGGAAAAGCTTTAAGAATTAAATCACGAATAGCTTCTTCACATTCAATGTCTGCTTGAGTTACTGGCGTTTTATCAGCTTTTACAGAAACAGTGAAATTACTTCTAAAATAACTACTACTTATATCGGCCGCCTTTTTAGCAGCATTTAATGCGACTTTAAGATGCTCTGATGGATTTTTAATATTTGTTATGTTCACTATAATACTCAATTATAAATATTTACTATAAGTAACTCTAACTATGGATGCTGAAGTTCAAATAAACAAGCATCAGTTCTTGACAGTCTGCTTATGTCTGCATATCTTCAGCTTCATGGGAAATAGGCTCAGCAAAATTTATACTCGTACTGGTGACGATGGAACAACAGGGTTAGGTGACGGAAGTCGTATTGAAAAAGACTCGGCCCGTGTCGAAGCCTTAGGTACTGTAGACGAAGCAAATGCTGCTATTGGTTTGATATTAGCAGCTAAATCTTTACCTGATGAAGTTCGTTCTTGCCTCATAGAAGTTCAGCATGACCTTTTTGAGCTTGGAGGTGAACTTTGCATCCCTGGGCATGCCGCTGTAGAACAAAATTTTATTAACCGCCTCGAAAAAAATCTCGATAAATTTAATGGAGATTTACCGATGCTAAAAGAATTTATTTTACCTGGTGGTGGACCCGCATCAGCTGCCTGTCATCTTGCACGTACAGTTGTTCGACGTGCAGAACGTCGAGTGATGACGCTTTCAAATGTCGAATCTATTAGGCAGGAAGCAAGTAAATATTTAAATAGGCTATCGGATTTATTATTTGTAATTGCAAGAGTTATGGCCAGAGAAGAATCCGGTCAAGAAGTTCTTTGGAATAGAGAAAGATAAAAAAATTTAAACACTCTAACAACACCTAATTTAATTCTACAGTCAGTTTTTTTTGCAACTTACTAGTGCTTTATTAGCGCGTAAATCCGTATAAAGTGAGCATTGCAATAATAACAGCCCAAATAAATAGCAACCGAAAAACTAACTTTTTAGCTGCCATAGCACCGCGAACTCCACGCTCATTAATGGTTTCATCCTCATTCTCAACTAGCGCTAATGCAGCAAAACCAACACGAGCTAATAACTGTTCGCTGCTTTTTGGTAATGACGCATCTATATCTTCAACTGGCGAGCGTAATGCAGCAATTGCATTGTCAGCGTGGCCTGCAGTCGCATACCCAAGAGCGGTAAGTCTCGCCGGTATCCAAGCCATAATGCCATGCAAGAAAACAGCAGCTTCACAAATATTAGTCTCGTAATTGTCAAAATTACCATCAGAGGATTTCATTGAAATTGCTCGACGGCGAATAAGGTCAGTAACACGGTAAGTCCATGCCGCCAGTGGTCCAATCGAACCAGTAAAAGAGCCCATAAAAACAAACCAAAAAATAACACCAAATAACCTATTATTGGCTTGGATACAAATAGCCTCCTCGACTTTCACGTTACACTTATATGGATCTTCAGGAGCTTTACCTTCGATGAGTGCATTGGCGGTGTTCTTAACTTCTTTATTATTATCATCCATGATCGCATTACAATATTCATCAATTTCTTCGCCAAGATCCTTTGGTCCGATTGAGAAGAAAAGCACAATTACTGAAAGAACCAGGTAAGTGAGACCTTTTAGAGTATCTCCAAAACTATAGATAACCAAAAAAACAGGTAGCACCATTAAAATAATAAGGATTGTAACTAAAAAAATTGGAGACCAATTTCTTATGTGCCTTGTTTGATGCAATCCAAAATCAATTGCTAAGTCTAGCCAGTACATGCGACGCCAGTGAAGAAAATGGGTTGCAAGCCGCTCAACAGTTAGTCCAAGTAATAAAGCAATAAGATGCATTAAATTTTATTCTCTTTTAATCTATTAATTCTATTATATAAATTTAACCAGTCGAAAGCTGGTCCTGGATCACTTTTTCGACTAGACGCAACATCTGAGTGACCGACAAATTCTCTCATCGTTAATTGTGGATAAGCCTTCATTAGAGCCATAAGAACCTCGGAAAGAATATTATATTGTCGGTCATCATAATTAATTTTATCCTCACCCTCTAACTCTATGCCGATTGAAAAGTCATTACATCTAGATCGACCACGAAAATAAGATTCGCCAGCATGCCACGCTCGTTCATTAAAAGGTACAAACTGCAAGAGCTCCCCATCACGCCGAATAAAAAGATGAGCAGACACTCGCATACCATGTATCCCTTCAAAATAAGGGTGGGCATTGCAATCAAGCTTATTTAAAAATAAGGCCTCCACCCCTGGACCACCAAATTGTCCAGGAGGTAAACTAATACCATGAAGCAAAACCAACTCGACGATGCTATTGTCTGGTCTAGAATCCCGATTCGGACTAAGGTATAGCTTTGCTGGTTTTATCAGCCCCGTTTCAGAATTTACTATAAATTCTTTAATCATCTTATTTTCGGACATTTTTAAAAATTATGATAACTAGGCTATTTGTTTCTGGCAATTTGTTCAATGGTGCAAAATTAAAACTTGATGGAGATCGAGCAAAATATCTCGGCAAGGTACTTCGTGCACGTGTCGGAAATACATTCATTATATTCGATGGAAGCGGTTTAGAGTGGTCAGCGAAAATTACACAAATTACAAACAATAATATTTACTTTGAATTGGGAATTGGCTTAGATCCTCATACTGAATCACCATTAGAAATTCACCTTATACAAGGAATATCGCGTGGTGATCGTATGGATTTTGTTATGCAAAAAGCTACAGAACTCGGAATAAAGAGTATTACACCAGTTTTAACTGACTATGGGATGGTAAAATTAAATTCTGAGCGCGCTCAAAAGAGAAGAGATCATTGGCAAAAAATTGCTAATAGTGCGTGTGAACAATCAGGACGAACGCGCCAACCAACGATTGATATGCCCTTGTCATTAGAGGCATATTTAAATAAACCACCTATATTTGATATTAAAATCATTTTGTCCCCAAATGCTTCCGTCCCATTTACTCAAATTCCAGCTCCAAAAAATAAAATTTGTATTCTAATTGGTCCAGAAGGTGGATTTAGCAAGCATGAATATGCTCATGCCAAGGCCATTGGATTTCAAGAAGCGTCACTGGGTCCGCGTATTCTAAGAACAGAGTCAGCTGCTATTTCAGCAATCTCTATCTTGCAGGCAAAATGGGGTGACTTAAGATAGAGATATCTATTAATAAAAATGAATTATCCCTAGTGTTTATAATATTCATTAAATTCGATGGTTTCGACACAATCAAGGTATAGTTACATAAATTTTTTTAAAATAACAAAGCGTAAGATTGATGGCAAAAGCTCCATTAAAAATTGGTATTATTCTTGATCCGATAGGCTCTATCGACCCTAGGAAAGACTCTTCATTAGCTATGCTGATCGAAGCGTCTCATCGTGGTGCAGAGCTTTATTATTTTGAACAGCAACATTTACACATGCTTTCTGGAAAAGCTTTCGGGTTATCAACAGAACTAAAAGTCCATGATGATAATGAGCATTGGTTTGATTTTGGTGTTCAGAAAAAAATCAATTTAGGTGATTTAGACGTAATTCTAATGCGTAAAGATCCTCCATTTGACATGGAATTTATTTATACAACTTATATACTAGATAGAGCAAAGCTCGATGGAGCACTCATTATAAATGAGCCTCAGGCATTGCGGGATATAAATGAAAAAGTTTTCACGGGTTGGTTTCCAGAATGCGTTCCACTAACTCTCGTTTCTAGGTCTATCATCGAAATTAAATCTTTTTTAAAACAACATAACAAAATTGTAGTAAAGCCTTTGGATGGAATGGGAGGACGTTCAGTCTTTGTCATTACGAATGGGGATAAAAATGCTAATGTAATTTTTGAAACCCTAACAGACAATGGAAAACGTTTTGCTTTAGCTCAAATTTTTGTTCCAGAAATTACACATGGTGATAAGCGTATTTTAATAGTTGATGGACAACCGGTTCCTTTTGCATTAGCTCGCATCCCTCCTGAAGATGACAATCGTGGCAATATTGTTGCAGGAGCAATAACAAAAGGCCAAAAACTCACGAATGAAGATATGCGTATCTGTTCCAAAGTAGGGCCTATCCTAAAGAAACACGGTGTTTTATTTGCAGGGATTGATGTCATCGGGAGCTATTTAACTGAAATAAATGTAACAAGCCCGACTGGTATACGCGAATTAGATAAACAATTTAATCTGAATATTGCCGGATTACTTTTTGATGCAATTGAACGTATTTTATCTCAAGATGTTTGAAAAAATATATTATTTTTTTCATTCAAAAGTAAAATTGACATTTATTTAGTATTAAAGGAAAAAATAATAATTACTATGAATGCTAATAGCTCACTTTCAAATCAACTATTGATTGCAATGCCCGGTATGAAAGATCCAAACTTCAAATCAACTGTAACTCTAATTTGTGAGCACACCAATGAAGGTGCTCTTGGTATTATTATAAATCGCCCTTTAAAATTAAAATTATCAAATCTTTTTAATCAAATATCAGTTAAAGAAATTAATCCGCACTCTGCAAATAGCCCCATCTTATCAGGAGGGCCTATTGGCACTGAAAGAGGCTTTGTTCTACATAATGATAGCCATAGTTACGAAAATACGCTTGCCGTATCTGAAGATATTAATTTAACACTATCACGCGATATCATTGAATCAATTGCAAAGGGGAGTGGGCCGCAACAATCGCTTATTGCAATTGGCTATGCTGGTTGGGATTCAGGGCAGTTAGAAGAAGAAATGTTGTCTAATTTTTGGCTAAATGTTCAATCAACCCCAGAACTAATCTTTAGTACACCATTTGAAGATCGGTGGTATTCCGCAGCTCGTCTTATAGGTATAGACCTTGCAAATATCTCACCTGAAGTAGGTCATGCCTGAGGTATCAAAACCAAGAACTGTACTTGCATTTGATTTTGGCGCACGTCGAATAGGTGTAGCGATCGGTCAAGATATTACAGGCACAGGTACTCCGCTTGGAATAATAAATAATTATAACGGTCTTATTGACCATGATGCTATTGAAGCTATTTTAAAAGAATGGCAGCCAACAATCATTGTCGTTGGTATACCTAGACATACAGATGGTTCGATTAGTAAGATGCAGAAAGAAGTTGAATCTTTCATTAAAGAATTGCAACGTTACAAACTTAATATTCAAACAGTTGATGAACGATATACTTCAATTGAAGCAAAAAACGTTCTTAAATTAGCAAGAATTTCAGGTACAAGGGGTCGTATCTCTAAAGAGATGATAGATAGTGCTGCAGCGGTGCTTATCGCTGAAAGATATCTCTCATCTAATTAGAATGCATAAAAATGCAGCCAGATTATTCAAAATTACAGTTCGACAGACAAGGTAACTTAAGACACTTTTTATCCATAAAAGGCATAGGGATAGAGTTGATCAGCCAATTACTTGAAGATGCTGAGAAATATCTTACAGCGCCAGGCACCTTAGCTCCACGTAGCAAGTCTCTTGCTGGTCGCACAATTGGGAATCTTTTCTTTGAGCCTAGCACTCGCACACGTGCATCATTTGACCTTGCAGGTCGAAGACTCGGTGCAGATGTTCTGAATTTAGATGTAAACACCTCTTCACGCAAAAAAGGTGAAAGTATTCTTGATACTATTCATACCCTGCAAGCTATGCAGGTAGATATTATGGTAGTTAGAGATGCTAGCGATGGAGTACCTGCATACATAGCCCGAAATGTCGATGATCATGTTAGCGTTTTAAATGCTGGTGAATCAGATGTATCCCATCCAACACAAGGATTACTAGATTTGATGACTATTCGTCAACATAATAATGACTTCAAAAATATGGTAGTTGCTATTGTTGGTGATATTCAACATTCAAGGGTAGCTATGTCCACAGCTGAAGCATTGCAGACAATGGGAATTGGTGAACTACGTTTAATATCACCTGCGGCTCTTTCTCCAACCTCAGATCGTTTCCCAGGTGCTTATGTTTTCGATAACTTAGCTAAAGGCTTAAAAGATGCAGACGTCATTATGGCTTTACGCATACAACGTGAACGCATTGGAAATATTGAAGGTGTGCCGAATATTGATGAATACTATGCTAACTATGGCATCAGTCACGACAGTCTAGAGTATGCAAAGCCTGATGCCATCGTAATGCATCCAGGGCCAATGAATCGAGGAATTGAAATTGAAGGCTCAATTGCTGATGGCCCACGTTCCGTGATTACAAAACAAGTAACCAACGGTGTTGCAATTCGGATGGCGGTTCTTGATCGAATAGGCCAAATGATGAACGAACGTTGATAAATTCTGCACAGAAATATGCGCAACGAAATCGCAACACAATTTTTAGCGAATGTGGTGAAATTTTAAGTATCAATGAATTTCCGGGTGACCAATATGTAATGTGTATTCGTGCACCAATATGTGCGTCAAAAGCAAAGCCTGGTAATTTTTTACATGTTAAATGTGATGATTCACTATCAATGAGACGGCCATTATCAATTATGCGTGTCGAAGGAGATTGTCTTGAAATCCTTTATAAAATTGTTGGCAATGGGCTACGAAGCTTATCTCTTAAAGTTCCAGGAGATAAAATAAGTATACTTGGACCAATAGGAAAACCATTTCAATTATCTCAAGCGCGCCCAAAACCATTGCTCATCGGTGGTGGCGTTGGGATACCTCCTATGGTTTATATTGCAGACCACATTAGAAAGCTCAGAGGAGATTGGGCGCCGCTCATGATTCTCGGCTCTGAACTTCCGTTTCCTTTTCAAGTAATAAAATCAGAAATTGAAACGGCATGGCTTGATAAAAAAATTAATTCAACGTTATCTCTTATTGAAAATTGGAAGATTCCTTGCAGACTCACGTCTCTGTCTGGATTTGAAGGTTGTTATAGTGGTTATGTTACTGAATTAGCTAGAAAATGGCTTATAACTCTGCCAGAAAAAGAACTTTCTAAAATTGAAATATTTTCTTGCGGCCCTATTCCGATGCTAAAAGCAGTGGCTGCTCTTGCCAAGGAATATAATTTGCCATGTCAAGTTTCTATGGAAGAATTTATGGCCTGCGCTGTAGGAGGATGTGCTGGTTGCACTATCAAAATCATTACAGATCATGGTAATTTTATGAAAAGAGTGTGTGTTGATGGACCAATTTTTGAGGCTTCAGAAATAGTTTGGCAACAATATGAATAGATTCAATTTAAAAATAATTAAAACTTAATCTTCAAAGTCATTAGGATTAAAATATTATGGAAGTCAAAAAAAAAATAAAAGAAATAAAGGAAACTTTGATTTCTACGGCCATAGAAGCTAATCGTGATCCTAAAGAAATAAAATTACTTGCGGTAAGCAAAAGGCAGCCAACCAAAAAAATTATCGATGCCTATAAAGCGGGACAGCGAGACTTTGGAGAAAGTTTTGTCCAAGAAGGTCTTGAAAAAATTCAAGAAATAAAAAAACTAGATATTAAATGGCATTTCATTGGTCACCTACAAAGCAATAAAACTCGTGCTGTAGCAGAAAATTTTGATTGGATTCATACGATTGACAATTCTAAAACAATACAACGCCTAAACGATCAAAGACCGAAGTCATTAAGACCGCTAAATATCTGTTTGCAAATTAAAGTCGATGAAGAACCAAGTAAATTTGGCATAAATGCCTCAGAGCTTCCTAAGTTAGTGTCTATCTGCGCAAATTTACCAAAAATCTCATTACGTGGCTTAATGTGCTTACCAGCTATAAGAACGGGATTTAAAGAACAAAGGAAACCTTTTAAAAAGTTAAAAGATTTAGCAGATGTACTGATTTGCAATGGAATAAAAATAGATACGTTATCTATGGGAATGAGCGGTGATTATAAAGCTGCCATCTTTGAAGGCTCGACAATTGTAAGAATCGGTACCACAATATTCGGTGAAAGAAGTTAAAGGATGTGAATAAAGATGGATTTTGGAAAGATTGCTTTTATTGGTGGTGGAAATATGACGCGGGCATTGGTAGGTGGAATGCTACTAGCAGATTTTAAACCTTCAAATATTTTAATTTCTGACCCAATCTTAGAAGTACGCAAAAAACTTACTAAAATATTTCCTGGAACTCTAATTGAAGAAGATAATCTTAATGTAATTAATCAAGCGGACTGTTTATTATTAGCTGTAAAACCACAAATATTACCTAAGGTTTGTAGGTCCTTAAAAGATTCTGTTCAAATTAGAAAACCTCTTATAATCTCAATTGCTGCAGGCTTGAGATGTGATGATATTAATACATGGTTAGGTGGTGGGCTTTCAATCATTCGAGTTATGCCAAATCAACCAGCATTGTTGCAGCTGGGTGTTTCTGGAATGTTTGCCAACGAAATTTCATCTTCACAAGAACAATCCATCGCTGAGTATATTATTTCGACTACTGGACCCGTTATTTCAGTTTCTGATGAAAATGATATCAATGCCATCACGGCTATATCTGGTAGTGGTCCGGCCTATTTTTATAAATTGATAGACTTATTGATAAAAAATGCAGAAGAAATGGGGCTTGATTCAAAATCAGCAGTTACTCTTGCGCTTGAAACCGCACAAGGTGCAGCTGCAATTGCTAAACAATCTGAGGAAAGTATTGATACTCTGATTTCTCATGTTCGATCACCGGGCGGGACAACTGCTGCAGCACTTGATTACTTAGATAGTAAAGACTTTGATGGCATATTCTCAGCTGCTGTATTTGCAGCACGCCAAAGAGCGGAGGAATTAGCAAATCAAACCCATAAAGATGCAAAAGGTTAATTAGATGGCAACAAATGTACTCAATGCACTTGCTTATATCGTTAATGCATTTACAAGTCTTTACCTATTAGTTCTACTGCTTAGATTTTGGTTACCTCTTCTACATGCAGACTTCAGAAATCCAATAGCGCAGGGAATATTTAAACTTACATCACCTATAGTATTTCCATTACGTCGATTCATGCCCTCAATTGGCCAAATAGATACTGCTACTATTTTTATTTCAGTATTTTTTCAATGCATAACTATGCTTTTACTAATGTATATTTCAGATGGAAATTTTAGTTTCCAACAAATATTTTTTGCATCAATAGTAAGACTGATGATGCTCTCAATAAATATTTTTACCTTTGCTATTTTTATTCAAGCATTAATGAGCTGGCTTTCACCACCAGGGCATTACAATCCAATTGCATCAATAATAAATACATTATCAGATACTATATTACGGCCTTTAAGAAGGTTTGTTCCCATCCTAGGAGGAATAGATTTAACTCCTGTATTTGCAGTAATTTTATTAATTGCACTTAATATTTTTATAAGTGGGTTACTTCCAATTGGGATAATTATTTAATTATATTTTTTAACTAGAAAAAATAATGATAAAAGTAAAAGTTTTAATAAAATTTATATTTTTGATCTCCTTTTTATCTTCATGCGGTGGTCCAGGTAGTTCAACTAATGTACCCCAAGCAAAATTAGCAGGCCCAACATCGATTGATATAGGACGTCACATCATATACTTCAGCGCCCAGCCAACTAAACAAATTGCGCCTGAGGTAGCCGAAAAATATAATATTAAGCGCAGTAGCAAGCGGGCTATGCTCAATATATCTATCATTCAAAAATCAAGCGGTTTTTCAGTAATGGCAGATATTACAATTGAAGCAAGTAATATGACTGGACAGATAAAAAATATTGAACTGCAAGAGATTCAAGAGCCTAGTAATGTTGTTTTTTATATAGGCAATACCAATATTGCTAATCGTGAAGTAATAATTTTTAACATAAATATAAAGCCTGAAAATGAAGAAAAAACCGCTCAAATAAAATTTGAGCGCCAATTTTATATAGACTAGCAATATTCAATTTTGGTAATTCTAAAATTTAAGAAGCTTTACGCACGAACGTCACAAACAAAAGTTGAAACTGCCTCACGTAGCTCTAATAATCTTCCGTGAAAAAAATGCCCAGCCTGAGAGAGTATTAATAATTCTGGCCCTGGTTGAAGGTTATTTAACCAATCAATTGTTTCTTTAATATCCACAAGATCATCCTCGTCTCCTTGTATAATTAACCACGGACATTGAGGCTGAACTTTAAGATTTGAAAAATTTTTTACTGCAGGCGCAATGCTTACAATCCCATTAATGTTATCAACTGAAGATGCATTAATGGCAATAGCTGCACCAAAAGAAAAGCCTGCTAACCATAATATATCATTGGTCTCTTCAGTCCGCACCCAGTCAATAACTGCTAACAAATCATCCAATTCTCCACTTCCGTTATCATATCTACCATCACTATTTTCTGTTCCACGGAAATTAAAGCGAATAGAGTTATAACCACATTTTATAAATGCGCGGGCAAGTGTATGTGTAACTTTATTGTGCATAGTCCCGCCATGCTGGGGGTGCGGATGACAGATAACAACGTTACCTATGGGAGATTTTTCTAATGGACGCTCCAATATTGCCTCTAATTTACCGACAGGCCCATCAATAAAGAATTCTTCTGACTGATTTTTTTTCAAAATTTAAATTAATTAAATATAGTTAATTAAAAAAATTAATCTGTTGCAGTTAGTTTTAAAAGTTCTATTACAAATATTAAAGTTGCATCAGGAGGAATTTCGCCTGCTCCAGAAGAGCCGTATGCCAAATCTCCATCAATAATAAGTTCGCGTGTCTCGCCTTCAAGCATGCATGGCACGCCTAAATCCCATCCTTTAATTACTTGGTTTGCACCAAGCTGAAATTCAAAAGGGCTACTGCCTGATTCCCAAATGAATTTTCCACGATTATTCTCTGATGATTCATCATAAAGCCAAAGCCAAACGTTAGTTTTAGCATAATCACCTTTAACCGCAGCTCGACCAAATCCTTTTTTTAAAATTTTTGCTTTAAGGCCTTCAACAATTTGTATTTGATCTAACTGATCAACGCTCTCGCATTTTATTTTATCTTCTTTAGAACTCATTAGTTTATCCTCATTTTTTTCGCAGCCAGCGAGCAATAAAGTTGTAAAAATGATTGTAAAAAAAAATTGGTTAATCACTCTGTGGAGTCCTTAAATTTGAGAGATACCGAATTTATACAATATCTCAAACCTGTTGGTTTTGGCCCATCTTGAAAAACATGACCAAGATGTGATTTGCAATTATTACAAACTACCTCACTTCGGGTCATCCCATGACTTGCATCTAAATTAGTTTTAATTACATTATCATTTAGTGGAGCCCAAAAACTCGGCCACCCAGAGCCTGAATCATATTTATTTTCAGAACTAAACAAATTTACTTCGCAACAAATACACTGATATTTTCCTGAAGATTTGTGATTTAAGAATTTTCCAGAGAATGGTCTCTCAGTTCCTTTGTGTTGAGTAACATAAAACTGTTCTTCTGTTAATTTTACCTTTAATTTATTTTTATCGAAATCAGTCATTGTTAAATTAAGTATCTTTATCAAGTAAAAAAGAATTCATTCTTTTTACATAAACTGCTGGATTCTCGAGCTGAGAACCCTCAGCTAGTAACGCATGATCAAGAATGATATTGGAGAGTGCTTCAAAACGGTCATCATCAGCCTCATTGACAAGTTGCTTGATGAGAGGATGATCGATGTTAATCTCAAGAATTGGTTTTGAGTCTGGTAAATCTTGGCCACTTGCTTCTAATATGCGACGTACCTGAATATTTAGATCTTGGCCACCGGCAACAACGCAGGCTGGTGAATCAACAAGTCTAAGACTAATTTTTACCGAAGAAATACGCTCATTTAATACGCCTTGCATCCTTTCCAGAATATCTTTATTTTTATCATTCAGCTTCTCTTTTGCTTTATCACCATCTGCGTTTGGTACATCAAATGATTCATGAGCAACATCAACAAATGTCTTTCCTTCATACTCACTCAAACTCTCAACCAACCAAGCATCAATTCGATCAGTTAATAATAAAACTTCAATTCCACTATTATTTAATTTTTCAATATGTGGGCTAGCCACTGCTGTAGAATAATTTTCAGCAAGAATGTAATAAATTTTATCTTGATCTTTTTTTGATCTCTTAATGTAATCATCTAAAAATTGATCTTGGATATCGTTGCTGTTTTTAGTAGTGGCAAAACATAGTAATTTTGCTAATTTATCTTTATTGATTTGATCTTCAACAATGCCTTCTTTTAAAACTTGACCAAACTCATTCCAGAATATTTGATATTTTTTCTTTTCTCTTAAAATCTTTTTAATCATATCCAATACGCGTCGTGTAAGTGCGGATCGTATTGATACTAAATCTGAATTTTGCTGTAAAAGTTCTCTAGATACGTTTAATGGAAGATCGGATGAATCTACTACCCCTTTTACAAATCGAAGGTATAAAGGTAAAAATTGTTCTGCATCATCCATAATAAAAACACGTTGTACATATAATTTAAGACCTTTTGGTGCCTCACGATTCCACATATCAAAAGGTGCTGCTCCTGGTACGAAAAGTAAACTAGTATATTCACGCTTACCTTCAACTTGATTATGGCTCCAACTTAAAGG